>SLST01000558.1 GCA_007130265.1 Spirochaetales bacterium | reverse complement strand
CAGGAGATCTGCCTCGTCCACGACGTCTGGAAGGAAGCGAGCGTCCATATCGTCGGCTACTTCGAGAACCTCACGCTGAAGCGCGTCATGGAGATACACCAGGACAAGTCGTTCGACGAAGTCATGAGCGGCAAGGAACTCACCCCCCAGTAGCTTCCTCGGGAGCCGGCAGGTTCTTCACGTGGAGGTCCATCTGCGGGAAGGGAATCTCGATACCGTTCTGACGAAACGCACGCCAGATCTCCATGATCGCCTCGGATCGGGCGAGGTGACGGTCCTTTGCGTTCGCGATGGGTATCACCAGGATCACGGTGATCCCTGAATCATCGAAACTCCTGAACACGACACGCGGGTCTACCGAGTGCAGCCGGTACGAGTTGCGGTCGGCAACGGCGAGGAGCACCAATTTCACCCGGTCGAGGTCCGAACGGTAGGAGACCTGGACCGGCGTGCGCAGCATGATGCTCGGATCGTCGTAGGACTGGTTATGCACGACGCTCTCGACGATCTGCCGGTTGGGGATGATAAGCGTCTCGTTGGAGATCGTGTTCACCACGCTGTAGAGGATACGGATCTGTTGCACGTCGCCTTCGAGCTCGTCGATGTTGATCCGGTCGCCCTCCTTGATCGGCTGCGAGAGGATGATCATGATGCCGGCGAAGAAATTGGCCACCACCCCCTGCAGCCCGAACCCGATACCAAGACCGAGCACACCGAAGATGACGGCGAGCGAGGAGAGGTTGATCCCGACGATCGACAGCCCGATCACGATCACGAGCACGATGACGCCGTACCGCGAGAGGCTCAGGAACGAAAACCGGCGCGACGGATCGAGGTTGAGCCGGTTCAGCACCCCGTGCTCGAGCACGCGCCTGGTCTGGTTGCCCGCCCACGTCGCCAGGTAGAAGATGGGAAGCAGGAGGATAATCGTGACAACCGATATGCGCGTCGTCCCGGCGGTGAAGAACGGCTCGCGAAGGAAGGCGATGATCGATTGCAGGCTCTCGATAATCTGGTCGCCAAAGAGGTTCGCGCCGAGCAGGACGACCGCGAGCACGAACCCCGTGCGGTAGAGGATCCTGAACCAGCGCATCACGATCGCGCGCCCGCGTTCGCTCAGCGGGCTACGCCCAACGAGCCGCCGAACGAAGGCTACGAGCACGCGGATGGCGACGAACAGCGCCACAAGCGGAAGCACGAACCCGGCGATCAGATCACCCCAGCTGATCGAAAGCGTCGTCCCGTCGAACGCGATGCTCGCCCCGAGGAATCCCTCGATCATCGAGACGAGCGCTTTCACGCGTCCTCCTCGAGGTACGCGGCGATCCGCCCCTCGGTCGCCTCGTCGATGATCGATCGGCTTCGTGCGCGGGCGGCGAGGTCGGCAATCGTGGCGGCGGCGTGCACCCGGATGCCCGCCCGCGCGAGATCGGTCGTCCCGCCTGCGCGCCCCCCCCGCTCGACGAGGACCACCAGATCGCGCACCTCGAGCCCTTCCTCACGCAGAACGGCGGCCGCCTCGAGCTTGCTCTTGCCGGTGGTGATGAGGTCGTCGACGAGCACCGCGCGCTCGCCCGGTCGCCACTCTCCCTCTATCCGGTTGCCCGTTCCGTGCGGCTTCGCCGGAAGCCGGGGGTAGATCAGGCCGACGCCGGTTCGAAGCGTCGCCGCGGTCGCAAGCGGCAGCGCCGCAACGGGCACCGCGGCAAGCCGGTCGGCACGCAGCCCCACAAGCAGTCGCTCGTACGCGAGGGCCGCGGCCCGAAGCGCATTCGCGCTGCTCTGCAGGCGCCGCAGGTCGACATAGAACGGCGAGACTCTTCCGCTCTTGAGCGTGAACTCGCCGAACCGCAGACAGCCGGTGTCGAGGATCGCGTCAAGGAGCTCGCTCGCGGCGGCGTCGGGACGAGGCGCACGCCCCGCACACCGGTCGCGGGCCCGACGGAACCGCTCCACCTGGTCCCGCGCCACGGCCGCCGGGTCGTTGGCGCGCGATATGCCGCGGGCCACCACGGGCAGCAGGCCCAGCCCGTCGCGGCCGAGCCCGGCCGCCACCGCCTCGTCCATGCTGCCGCCCTGCGCGCCGATCCCCGGCGCGAGCAGCCAGGCGTTCGGATGGGCAGCGCGTATCATGCCCAGCGCACCGGTGTCGTTTGCCGCCACCACCAGTCCGACCTCGCCGTCCCAGGCGAGCGCTCGCTCGGCCACGAGAGACGCGAGGGGCACGCCGTCGACCCGCGCGGTCTGGAAGTCACCGGCGCCCGGATTACTGGTACGGCAGAGCACGAAGATCGCGAGCCCGCTCACCGTGAACGGCGCCACCGAGTCGTGCCCCATGTAGGGGCACGGCGCCACCGAGTCGTGCCCCATGTAGGGGCTCACCGTGACCGCGTCGACGGCGAGCGCGCGGCAGGCGGCAGCGTACGCCTCGGCCGTCGCCCCGATATCACCGCGCTTCGCGTCGAGGATCACCGGGACGCCCTCCGGCACCGCCGCGATGGTTCGCGCGAGTGCCTCGAGCCCTTGCGGACCGTGCTGCTCGTAGAAGGCGATGTTCGGCTTGTAGCAGAGGGCGAGGTCCGCGGTCGCCTCGATGACCCGCCGGTTCGCGTCGAGCAGCCGGGCTGCCGGGTCCGCGCTCCCGGGCTCGACCCGGGGATCGAGCCCGACGCAGAGCAGCGAGTCGATCCGGCGGGCACGCAGAGAGAGTCTGTCGAAGAAGGTCATCGGCGCCATCTTGCTCGCGCGGCGCCCACGTTGTCAACTATACTGAGCCCGGAGGGACCCATGGTACGACTGCAACGCGATGAGTGCGCGCTCCTGGTGATCGACGTCCAGGAGCGCCTGTTGCCGGTGATCCACACGGCGAAAGAGATCGAGCGACGGGTAGTGACCGCGGTCGGCGGGGCGCGCATCCTGGGCCTGCCGGTACTCGCGACCGAGCAGTACCCGAAGGGGCTCGGCCGGACGACCACCCCGGTCGCTGCGGCGCTCAGAGGGATTGCCCCCGTCGAGAAGACGTCGTTCAGCTGCTGCGGTGTGGAAGCGATTGACCACGCGATCGCGCAGCACGCACCCGCGGTCATCCTGGTCGCCGGCATTGAGACCCATGTCTGCGTGATGCAGACCTGCCTCGACCTGCTCGAGCAGCGCATCACCCCGGTCCTTCTCGCCGACTGCGTGGGCTCGCGTCACCCGCACGATCACCAGGTCGCCGTCGAGCGGCTGCGCGATGCGGGGGTGCTCGTGACGACGCTCGAGAGCGCGCTCTTCGAGCTGCTCGGGGTCGCGGGAACCGATGAGTTCAAGCAGGTATCCGGGCTCGTCAAACCGCTCTGAGGCGATCAGTCGCCGGCGCGCCCCGAAGACCGGTACAGACGCACCAGCAGGCGTCGGATCCTCACGGGGATCATCGCGCCGAGCCGACGGCGCGAAGGCCTGCGGTCGGGCACAAGCCGCAGGCTGAGGAGAAGCGCGACCAGCGCGACCAGCGCGATCGCGACGAAGAGCACGCGAAAAGCCGACGGAAGGTCCACGTGCGGCGTGAGCGCGTCGAGCAGCAGCCCGCCAAGGTAGGCACCCACCGCGCCCGCGGTCCCCGACACCAGCGCGTAGAGCAGCCCCAGGTTGCGATGCTTCTGCTCCGGGTAGAGACCGTAGTAGTACGACTGGCTCGAGACGAAGAGCCCGCTCTGAACGCCGGTGGCGACGAAGAACGCGGCGACCATGATCGCGTGTCTCCCCGCGACCGCGCCGGTGGACAGCGCCACGGCGAGAGCCGCGAGCATGCCGAGCGCCTGGAAGGCCACGATCAGGGGCTTCGACCCCGACGCATCCACGAGGCGGCGATTGACCAGCCCGGACACGACCGCTCCCATGTTCCCGATCGCCACCAGCAGCACGGTGAAGTTGTCCGGCAGCAGGAAGACCCGTTTCGAGAGGACCACGAGAAAGGCGAGGAGCGCGCTCGTACTGAGCGCAAAGCCGGCGAGGTAGCGCAGAAACCGACCAAGCGCGACGTCCCGGGCGACCGAACGCACGTCGGTGAAGAACGACTCCATTGAAGCGACGGTGTCGACCCGTGGCTCCGGGAGCTTCCTGATCTGAATCACGCTGAGAAACCCGAATGCGATCGCGACGCCGAAGCAGGCGATGAAGTAGCCGACCGGTGCGTCGGGCCCGAGCAGGGCGGCGATCGCGAGGCCGCCGGCGAGCGCGATCGTGTTCGCAAGGATGCTGTTGACCGCGAGGAACCTGCCCCGGTCGCCGCCGCTCGCGAGGCCGGCGACGATCGGAATCTGACCCGCAACGCCCACGCCGCGGAAGATGTGAAATCCGCCGACGGCGACGAGGATGATCGCGCCGGAGATCGCCGTCCCGTCCGGGCGCGAAGCGACCAGCGGAATCAGGAGCAACAGCGACGCGAACAGGTACCGCGTGAACCATCCGAAGGTGAAGACCGCAACCGAGCTCATGCGCTGCACCAGAAGCCGGCCGACGAGGAGAAACGCCATCGAGAGGTGCAGGAACGACTGCAACAGGCCTATGAAGGTATTGCTGACGTCGAGCTTGAGCGCAAAGACCGATATCACGTTGCCGGTCAATATGGAGAAGGCGAATACGTTGAAACCCATGAAGCGATGAAAGGTGCGTCGGCCTTCGGTGATCTGCACAGGGGTGAAGAGGGTCGACATGGGCGGTTCACCCGCGCCCGCGAAAAGACGGCATGTAGCTCATCTGCACGTTGTGGAGCGCCCGCATCATCTGCCGCCTCGCGCCCTCGCCCTGGATCTCGAGGATCGCGTCGAGCGCGCGGCGCACGGTCTTCCGGCGGCTCGTCGTGTCGAACCCGCAGCGGCACCGCACCGCCTCGTACCCTATCTCGCGTGCGTACGCCTCGGTCTGCTCCTCCGTCACCCAGGCAAGCGGCCGGATAATCCACTGCGGGTACCGGTCGTAGCGCAGCACGGGGAGCATCGTCGATATCTCGCCCTGCTGCGTCATGTTCATGAGAAAGGTCTCGAGGATGTCGTCCATGTGGTGCCCGAGTGCAATCCGGGTGAACCCGTGCGCCTGCGCGTAGCGAAGGAGCTCGGTGCGCCGCTGGGTGGAGCACCAGTAGCAGTTCATCCGCCGTCCCGGCTTCAGCCTTCCCGACACCGATATTGTGATCTGCTCGAACGGCAGGTTGATCTCGTCGGCGAGCGCCCGCAGGCGGTCGATACCCGCGAGGTCGGCGTACTCGGTGCGGATGTGCACCGCCGCGGCGGAGAAGGGGATGGAGAATGAGCCGGCCCGACGCGCGAGCTGATGCGCGAGCGTCACCGAGTCCTTCCCACCGGAGAGCCCGATCAGGACGCGGTCGCCCGGCTCGATGAGCCCGTAGCCGAAAATCGCCTTGTCGATCCGCCTGCTGACGGTGCGCGTGATACTCATGCGTAGAGAGCGCCATGCTGCGCGATCGCGACGGCTTGGTCAACCGCCGTGGCTCGGCTAGCGGCGGCTTCTCCCTGGTTCATGCATCCTGCATGGCGGATCGTTCGAAAAGCCCGTGTGCATGCACATTGCATAAGGACCCTCTCGCATGAGACGACGGTCATCTTCTGGAGCCGCTCTGACGGCTCGTTACGCCCGACGATTGGCACGCCTATTGCAGTGTACGGGAAGAGTAGACGGAAACCGTTTTGCGGTGCGCTATTATTCGCGGCGACCAGCGGAAACGCGTCGAGAGACAGGGGAGAGACCATGGACAAACGAACCACTGCGGGGCGCGTCCGCTCCGCGCTGATCGTGCTGAGCGTGGCGCTTGTGCTCGGTGCCTGCAGGAACCCATTTCAGATCGGGTTCGGCGACAACGTCGACATCGACCGGCCGACGGTTTCCCTCGACACGCCGAGCCTCGGGTCGTTCCTGCGCGGCACGGTATCCTTCTCAGGCGTAGCCTCGGACGACGTGGCGGTCGCCTCCGTCTCCATATCCTTTGATCGCGGCAACACCTGGAGCGCGGCGCGTTACCAGGTATCCGAGAAACGATGGTCGCACGAGCTCAACACCCTCGCGAAACCCAACGGCTCGCTGTCGGTCATGGTCCGCGCGACCGATGACTCGGGGAAGCAAACGACGACCGAACAGCTCCTGTTCACGGTCGACAACGACCCGCCGAACATCTTCTTCACCTTCCCGGCGATCAACGCGGACACCTACGACGAAGCGAACCCGCCCACGATCGGGAAAAACGGCGCCGTCTTCGGGACGGTCACCGTCCGTGAGGCGATTGCGCCCGAGTACCCCAAGATACGCTTCTGGCCGGCCGGCGACGACGAGCCCGACTTCTGGACGAGTATGCGCGCCGGCGACGACCTGCCGTCGGTTCACGACTTCAAGTACAATATCCCCTCCGATCAGGTGGGCGACTTCCGCCTTCGCGTCACCGCCCGCGACGTGGGCGGCCAGGTGCGCACGCTGCCGCCCACGGGCGCCGCCGGCTACCTGGTCGTCGTGGTCAGCGGCGCGCCGCAGATCGCCTTCACCGCCCCGCAGCAGGCGTCGTACGCGCGCGGCACCACGATCGTAGGCGGCACGACGAGCCACGAGACCATGAAGGCGCCCGACGTCAGGATTCGCTTGTCCGAACGGGACGCGCCGGACGCGTTGCTCACCGTGACCTCTGCGAGCGAAGGATTCGAGATCACGAGCGACGGCTCAGGCGGATTCACCTGGGAGTACGAGCTCGACACGACCGCCCTGCCCGACGGGACGATCATCGCACAGGCCTTCGCTGAGATCGGTGACACCACCGGATTCGACAACCTCGTGTTCCAGGTGGATAACGCTCCTCCGGCCGTCAACGTCACGACGCCGGGCTATCTGGATACGGTGTACAGCCTCGTGACGGTGGGCGGCACCGCCTCGGATAACGGCAGCGTCGATCAGGTAGCGATCAAGGTCGGCAAACTCCAGAACTACGAGGTTCTCGACGGGACCTATAACTGGAACCATACGTTCGACTCGAACGCCTACAACGACTCTGATCACGCCGACGAATGGGATCCGATCGCCGACGCGCAGCAGGACGGAACCGGCATATGGCGGCTGCCGGTCCGCGTACGAGCCACAGATGCCGCGGGCAACGAGACCGAGATCGAGCACCTGCTCTACATTGATCAGGACCAGGACAAGCCGACGGTGACGGTGCTCTCGCCGGCGGCCGGAAGCAACCTGGCCGGCCCCGTGCTGATCACCGGCACCGCGTTCGACGCGGATCCCGGGGTTCTGCGTGTAGAGATGCAGATCGTGGCAGTCACCGATCCCGACGACCCGATCGATCCGGACGCGGTGATCGGCCATGTGGATCCGAGCGGGAGCGCTTCGGGTCCTGATGATTGGCATGTCGTCGACGGAACGACCCAGTGGAACCGGGAGATCAATGCGAACGGCGAACTCTACTCCGTAACGGGCTCCGGCGGCGCCTACGAGGGAGGCGGCTTCACGCACCACGGACGGCTGCGACTGCGCATACGCGCGGTCGACGGGAACGGAAAGCTGGGAAATATCCAGGAACTCGCGATCAGACTCGACGAAACGATCCCGAGCATCTCCGACGTCTCACCGGCCTCCGGTTCGTACGTCCGTGGCATCTTCGATCTGACCGCTACCGTCACTGACGACGAGGAAATCGTCAGCGTCGCGGTAAGCCAGGACGGCGGCATCAGCTACGATACCGTCTACGACGGTCCCGGCCTGGGGTTGAACGAGTACCTCCTCGACTACGAGGTGAACACCGGTTCCGCAGGGCTGGACATCACCAGTCAACTGCGAAGCTTCTGGATTCGCGCGCGCGACAATGCGAACTATACGACCATCAGCACGGCGACGGTCAACATCGACAACTACTGGCCCGACGGCGAGCTGGTGACCACGACCTGGGACCCGATGGAGATGGCAGGCGCAGCATTCGAGATCCGGGGCAATGCCTGGGACCGAGACCGCGCCGTCGCGGACAGCAACTTTCCGGTCCGCGGCATCGACACGATCGACGTCTACATCCAGGATCTGCGCCCCGACTCGCCCACCCACGAAGAGTTCTACCACCTCTCAGGCGGGGCGACGACGAGCGCGGTCTTCGAGGACCTGGGTAACGGCCAGGGCGCGCAGCCGGTCGTCACGAGTGAGGCCCATCGCATACGCATCGACCGGACGCACATCGGCACCGTCGACTTCAAGGCGATCGAGGCCGACGGTTCCGACTCGACGTGGTGGAGCCGCGTCGACTCAACCCAACTCCCCGACGGCCCAATGGCGGTCCACTTCCTGCTGACCGACCGCGCCGGGAACGCAACGCACCGCACCGAGCCGGGCTTCGTG
>SLST01000126.1 GCA_007130265.1 Spirochaetales bacterium | reverse complement strand
GTACTGGGCGCGGTCCAGGCGCCACGACACGATCAGAACGCCGTGCTCGGAGTGGAGGAGCCACTTCTCGATGTCCGCCGCCTTTGTCGTGCCCAGGATGTCTGATCCGAACTGCTTCTTTACGGTGGCCGGAAACCCTTACAATGCATCGGGCTGGGCGGTCGCGCGAGGCGCATCCGCTGGAGGGGCTGGTCGTCCCTGTACGACAGATCTCGGGCTGGGCGGTCGCGCGAGGCGCATCCGCTGGAGGGGCTGGTCGTCCCTGGACGACAGATCTCGGGCTGGGCGGATTTGAACCGCCGACCTCTCGGTCCCGAACCGAGCGCGCTAGCCCCTGCGCTACAGCCCGAAAAAAACGGCCCCTGACGGGGCCAGGAACGGGAGCGACGGGGATTGAACCCGCGACCTCCGGCTTGACAGGCCGGCGCGATAAACCGACTTCGCCACGCCCCCTTCGTGAGACCGAAATATAGCGCCAAGACTCGTTGATGTCAATATGCCCGGTTGATATGCGAACGCCGGGAGCTGGGGATCAGTCGTCGGCTGCGTCCAGCGCGTCGGCCTGCAGCCCCGGCCCTGAAGGCCCTCACGTTGACAATGCCCCCACCATCGATTAGGTTCTGTTCAGTCCTGACAAACCCATAGAGTGAGCAATGAGAGCACCCAAAGAACCTGACAAACCCCAGGAACCCAAGAAGCACCGATCCGTGGGCAAGACGCTCACGTACATCTTTTCGGTCATCCTGCTGGTCATCATCGTCATCGCGTTCGTCGGAACGCCGGCCATCGGCGGGATGGCCGCCGGCTCCCGTATCTCGTTCGGTTCCTATGCGGGCCGCGAGATCATCTACGAGCCGGGGAACTACCTCGCGCGGCAGTACCAGAGCATCGCCCGGCAGGTCCAGCAGGAGGGACGCGAGGTCACCGAGCTGCTGATCCGCCAGATCTGGAGAACGGCGTTCCAGAGGGCCGTCTACCACGAAGCGCTCCAGGTGCTCGCCGATGAGGCGAACGTTGCGGTGTCCGATCGGGCCGTCGACCGGGCCATTGCCCGGTGGCCCGAGTTTCAGGAGAACGGCCGGTTCAGTCCATCCGCCTACCAGGCCACCCCGAGCCAGGCGCGCTTTGCCCTGCGCCGGTACTTGCGGGGCGTTCTCGTGAGCGAGAAGGTCCAGAACGACCTGCACGGTGAGGTCATCGTTTCCGACGCCGAACGCGACTTCCTCGTCGGCATGGCCGGTCCGGAGCGCCGCTTTCGCTTTGTTCAGTTTGCCTTCGCCGACTACCCCGAATCCGAGATCATCGCGTACGGAGAGACCAACGAGGAACGATTCCGACGGATGGACCTCTCGGTGATCTCGATCGGCACGAGCGAGTCCGACGCGCAGCGAATCCGTGAGCAGGCGGTAACCCGACAGACGAGCTTTGAAGACCTCGCGCGAAGCCACAGTCGCGACGTCCACGCCGAAGACGGCGGAGACATGGGGCGAGTCTACTACCACGAGCTCGAGCCGGACTTCGAGGACCCGTCGGTCATTGATGAGATATTTGCCCTGGAACCGGGCGAGATCAGCCGCGTGTTTCCTGCCACCTTCGGATGGGCGATCTACCGGGCGGATGAGGTTCCCATAGACCCGGACTTCACCGACAGCAGCGTGATCGCGGAGGTCCGACGGTATATGACCACCTTCGAACGGGGGCGGGTCGAGGACTACCTGCGTGACCGCGCGCAGGAGTTCGTCGCCCAGGCCCGCGAAGAGAGCTTCTCCGCCGCCGCTTCGGCAATCAACCGGTCGCCGCAGCTGACGGAGTACTTCCCCATCAACTACGGCAACGTACCGTATTTTGGAACGGTACGCGCGCAGGCAAACGAAGCGATCGCTTCCGCGGCGTTCCGGGAGGATTTCTTCCGCACGCTCTTCTCGCTCCCGTCGGATGGAGTCAGCGACCCTCTCGTGATTCGCGACTACATCATGGTCTTTCAGGTGGAGGATGAACGCCCGGTTGACGAAGAAACCGCGGAGTTCCTCGACTTCTACCTGACGTTCATCGTGCGGGAGTTCGCCCAGCAGCAGGCGCAGGCCGTCGTGATCGATGAGGATAAGCTTGTCGACAGCTTCACCCGCACCTACAATCGAGCAATCCTCGGGCAGTAGGTGACACCCGAGCTCGTCCTCGAAGAGACGCCGAACGGCTGTCAGGTGCATTTTCAGGGACGAGCGCTCTACGGTCCGCGTCCGATACCGGATGCGGGCCGACGCGTCTCCGCAGTGCCCGTCGCCTCGGGAACGCTCATCGTCTGGCCTTCGCCGGTCCTGTGGCACGGCTGGCGAGAGCTCGCTGCCAGGCTTGTCCCGGACTGTGCGGTGCTCGCGTTCGAGGCCGACCCCATCCTCCGCGAGCTCGCTCGCAGACATCAGCCGGAGGATGCGAGGATCACGCTCGCACCCGCCTCGCTCTCCGCGGCGATAGACGCGTTGAGGCGTGCCGGAGAACACCGGTACCGACGCGTACTCGAGATCTCGACCACCGCCTCCGCACTCACCCACCGACCCCGCTACCGCAATCTGGTCGCCGCCCTCGAACGCGAGGTCCGCGTCTTCTGGCAGAACCGCATGACCCTCGCCGCGATGGGCCGGCTGTGGCTCTCGAACGCCATCGCGAATATTCCGCAGCTCGCTCGTGCTGCCGCGGCGGCGCCCCGCGTGGGCCCGGCCGTCGTCTGCGGCGCAGGCCCTTCGCTCGAAGAGGCGATCCCCCTGATACGCGCAGAGCGGTCGCGGATGACGCTCATCGCCGTCGATACCGCGCTCCCGGTCCTCGGATCCCACGGGCTCACGCCAGACCTTGCCGTCGCTCTCGAGGGTCAGCTCGCCAACGCATACGACTTCCTCCCGGTTGCCGCACGCGACTACCAGCTTGTCACCGATCTGTCGGCCTGTCCTGCCGTTGCGCGACTCCACCCTCGCGCTACGTGGACGGTCGCGGAGTTCGCCCCCTTCTCGCTGATAGCGAGGCTCGCGGCCCTGCCGGGCGTTCAGTGGGCGCTCCCGCCGCTCGGGTCCGTCGGGGTTGCCGCGGTCCGCGTCGCGCTCGACCTCGGCTGCTCGCCCGTCGTGTGCGCCGGTCTCGACTTCGCGGTCTCGCCGGGTATGACCCACGCGAGGGGCGCACCGGCCTACCTCACCGCCATCTTCCGGGCCGACCGGCTGCACCCCGTACCCGATCCGGCCCTCGGAGCCCGGTTGATCGTCTTGCCCGGACAGAGAGGCAGAGTTCAGTCGACGCTCGTTCTGCAGGGGTACGCGGGCGAGCTCGCGCGTCTCGTCGGCGAGCGAAGCGATGTCTACGCGGTCGAGCCGTTCGGATTGCCCTTTGGAGCGAAGGCGCTCTCCGCACGGGATGCGGGGATGATTCTCGGTGATTCTCCACCGGCCGCCGCGCGAAACGACCCGGCCGGAGCCACGGCCACGGCGGGGGTGTCGGTCGGCCCGACACTCGCGGGGTTCGCCCGGAGCGAGCTTTCGTATCTCACCGAGTTCGCTCGGGCGTTGTCGGGCGACGGGGGCGAACCGATCGAGGTGCCCCAAACCCTCGACTATCTCGCGTGTGAAGCACCGGACCAGATCATGAGTTTCGCGGGGCAGGTGCGCCTGCGTCGTCCCGACGGCCCGACGTGGCGACGTCTGCGCGTCGCCGCGGACTACTACATCGACCGGTGGCGCACCACGCTCGATCTCCTCGAAACGGCTGACTAGTTGTCGTCGCTCTTCAGAGCGGCGAGGAAGGCCGTCTGAGGAACCTCGACGTTGCCGACGAGCTTCATCCGCTTCTTCCCCTCTTTCTGCTTCTCGAGCAGCTTGCGCTTGCGGGTGATATCACCACCGTAGCACTTCGCCGTCACGTCCTTGCGCAGCGCGTTAATCGTCTCGCGTGCAACGATGGTGCTGCCTATAGCCCCCTGGAGCGGGATCTTGAACTGGTGACGCGGGATTTCCTCCCGCAGGCGACGGCATATCTGACGCGCCCGGTCGGCCGCGCTATCCCGGAACACCAGCTGACTCAACGCGTCGACCGGCTTGCCGTTAACAAGGATGTCGAGCTTGACGAGTTTCGTCTCCTTGTACCCGATCATCTCGTAGTCGAACGAGGCGTACCCGCGGCTCACGCTCTTCAGTTTGTCGTAGAAATCGAACAACACCTCCGCGAGCGGCATCTCGTACACCAGTTCCACGCGACGCGAATCAAGATAGTGCATGTTCACCTGCACGCCGCGCTTGTCCATACAGAGCGTCATCACGTTTCCGACGTAGTCGGTCGGAGTCATGATGTCCGCGCGGATGTACGGCTCGTACGCGCCTTGCACCGCAGTCTCGCCGGGATAGTGTTCCGGATTGTCCACCTCTATCGTTGCGCCGTCCTCCAGATCAATGCGGTACTTGACCGACGGCGCGGTGAGGATGATAGAGAGATCAAACTCACGTTCGAGCCGCTCCTGAACAACCTCTAGGTGCAGGAGCCCAAGGAATCCGCAGCGGAACCCGAACCCGAGCGCAGCAGAGCTGTCCTTCTCAAAGATCAGCGACGCGTCGTTGAGCTTCAGTTTGTCCATCGCGGCGAGCAACTCCTCGTACTCGTTCGCGTCGATCGGGTAGATCGAGCTGAAGACAACCGGCTTCACATCACGGAACCCGGGTAGCGGCGCATCGCATCGCCGGTTGGCGAGTGTAACCGTATCTCCCACGCGTATGTCTGATATCGTCTTGATACCCGCGATGATGTACCCGACGTCTCCCGCCTGTAGCTCGTCGGTCTCCGCAAGGATGATGCGGAACTGTCCGGTTGCCTCGACGCGGTGCCGTGAACCGGATACCCAGACGAGGATCTCATCGCCGGGCCGAATCGTCCCTTCGAATACCCGCAGATGCACGATGACGCCCCGGTACGGGTCGTAGTGCGAGTCGAAAATGAGTGCCTGCAGCGGATTCTCGGTATCGCCGGCAGGCGCCGGAATTCTCTGCACGAGCGCTTCGAGCAGCTCACCGACCCCGGCTCCGGTCTTCGCGGAGATCAGCAGAGCCGACTCTGGATCGAGCCCCAGATCGTGTTCTATCTCTTCCTTGACCCGATCGATCTCCGCTCCCGGCAGGTCGATCTTGTTGATAACCGGGATGATTTCGAGTCCGTGGTCCATCGCAAGGTAGAGATTCGACAGTGTCTGAGCCTCGACTCCCTGCGTCGCATCCACGAGAAGCAGCGCCCCGTCGCACGAACTGATCGCACGCGACACCTCGTATGAGAAATCGACGTGACCGGGAGTATCGACTAGATTCAGCTCGTAGGTCTTCCCGTCCTGCGCGACGTAGGGCATGCTCACGGCCTGGCTCTTGATGGTGATACCGCGCTCGCGCTCGATGTCCATGCTGTCGAGCATCTGGTCCTTGAACTCACGTTCAGCGATGATCTTCGCACGCTGGATGAACCGGTCCGCGAGCGTGCTCTTGCCGTGATCGATGTGCGCGATGATGCAGAAATTGCGGATATGCTCTTGCGTCATAGGAGGTGCGCCAAACTATAGCGAAACTTCACTCAGTCGTCCAGAATCGCTCTCACCAGCCCGACAAAACGTGCCGGATCGACCGGTTTCTGCATGTAGTGGTACTCCGGCGCGTCTCGAGACTCGTCCCCCAGATGCCCGTCCGGGTACGCGGAGATCAGCAGGACCGGCAAGTCAGGATGTCCCTCCCGCAGGCGCTCAGCGAGCGCCAAACCCGAAAGATGCGGCATCACGACGTCGGTGACGACGAGCGCTATCTGGTCGGCGTGCTGTTCATGCAGGAGCAGCGCCTCACCCGGGCTTGCCGCCTCGATCACGTGGTACCCCTTCCTGCGTAGCACCCGGGAGAGGAGGTCGCGGACCGCATCTTCGTCCTCGACAAGCAGAATCGTCTCGGATCCGCCGGCAGCATCATGAAGGGTCTCATTCTCCTGCCCGTCCACGACACCTTCCTCATGAACCGGCAGATGGACCGTGAAAGTCGTACCTCTACCGACGTCGCTGTCGAGCTCCACGAACCCACCGCCCTGTGCGACGATGCCGTACACGGTAGACAGCCCAAGTCCCGTTCCCTGGCCGAGCGCCTTGGTAGTGAAGAACGGTTCGAACACTTTCTCGGCCGTTTCCGGACTCATCCCCACACCGGTGTCACGCACCGTCATCGCGACAAACCGACCCGGACGCAGATCATCGCGTCCTCCGATGGCCTCGCCGGCCAGCTCTCGCACGTCGGTGCGAATCGTCAGGCGGCCTCCGTCCGGCATCGCGTCGCGCGCGTTCACCGCGAGATTCATGACGACCTGCTCGAGTTGACTCGGGTCGATTCGAACCCGGGCATCAGCGGCCAACAGGTCGACCTGCATCCGCACGTCGTCGCCCACCAACCGCTCGAGCATCTTCTCCATGTCCGCGACGATCTGATTCACATCCACGGTCCGCTTCTCCTGCGTCTGGTGACGGCTGAAGGAGAGAAGCTGACGGGTGAGCGCCGCCGAGCGCAGAGCGGCCTTGCGAATACCCTCGAGATCTCGCTTCAGAGCCCGGCTGTCCGAGAGATCGGCACGTGCAAGCTCTTCGTTCATCAGCTTCGCGTACCCGAGGATGACCGTAAGCAGATTGTTGAAATCGTGGGCAATCCCGCCGGTCAGCCGGCCGATCGCCTCCATCTTCTGCGAACGGCGCAGCTGCTCTTCCTTGCGCCGAAGCGCCTGTTCCATTCCATGGCGATAGAGCGAGATAACCACGGCGTTGCGCAGGTCCCGCTCGTCGAACGGCTTCGCGATGAACGCGAATGGTTCGGCGATCTTCGCCCGCTCGAGAGTCTCCTGGTTGTCCAGCGCGGTGAGCAGGATCACCGGAAGCCCGTAGCTTTCCTTCACTCTGCGCGCCGTCTCCACCCCGTCCATCTCGCCCTTCAGCAGGATGTCGAGAAAGACCAGATCCACGTTGAGTCCGCCAAGCGAGGAGAGAAGCTCTTCACCGCTCTGAAAAACTGCAGGGACTTCATACCCAAGGCGCTCAAGCTGCAGCTTGATATCGAGCGCGACGATGCTTTCATCTTCGACAACGACGATTCGGTGTGCGCTCACCTCTCCCCCAGGGGCAGACTACTACAGAAAACTGTCCCGCTCAACATACGCGGGAAGCCGCATTCCCGTCTGGAGAAACCCCTGTGTGCGTTTCTGGATGAACATCTGCAGGAAGGCAACCCGTCGTCTCTCGTCATAGGTGAAGTCCCGCTCGATGAACCGATCGCCTGCGGTAATGCCGGACTCATCGGCGATGCTCCCCCGGTACACCCTCGTTACCTCGTAGTTCGGGCGCAACGAGATACCGCCAATTCGTTCGACCCGCATGCCGAACAGAACGGGATAGAGTCGTTCGTGGAGATCAAGCTCGAGCGCCTCTTCCACGGGGCTTTCGGGCCGTGAGGCGAGCGACACGAGTCCCTCGAGCTCGTCACCGTTGCGTTGCCAGCGAAGAGGCAGCAGCGATGTCACGTCGTTCTGCAGCAGTATCGATTGAGCAGCGCCGACCCGCGTGACCGGCCATTGCCCGACCGAAGTGATGACGTCGCCCGCTCTCAGGCCCGCCTCAAGCGCCGGAGAGCTGCGCGCCACGTAGTTGACCTCCAGTCCGCCGGAGACCGGCTCAGCTGAGACCCCGATCCACGGATGAACCACCCGGCCCTCCTCAAAGAGATCCGGGAGAAAGGTGTTGATCCAGTACGAAGGAATGGCGAAGTTTACTCCTTCGAACTGCTGGATGCCGGCGAATACGACGCCGACGAGTCGGCCCTGACGGTCAAGCAGAGGTCCGCCCGAGTTGCCGGGATTTACCGGCACATCCATCTGCATCGCGTCGCCCATCTGGAGAAACCGCCTGCCCACGGCCGAGATGATGCCCGACGTGATCGAAGTCTCGAGGCCTCCCGGCGACCCGATTGCCATGATCGATGTCCCGGGCTCGAGCGAGCGGATATCGGTGAACGAGAAAACGTACGGCGCGTCGATCTCGGCCTTCAACAGCGCGACATCGAATGCGGGGCTGTACCCGACAACCCGGGCGGGAATTCGGCCGGCCGGATCCGAAGGCAGGCGGATGTAGAGGCGGGAGTACCCTTCGTACCGAGGGTCGACTTCGCTCGCGATCACATGGTAGTTCGTCACGATGTACCCGCGTGGATCGATGAAGAACCCGCTGCCGATGACCCGGTCGGGGATCCCCATACCCCCTTCGAGCCGAAGGCCCCGATTGACCCATACGGTTACCACGCCGGCACTCATCTCAATCGGACCGGCCGCCCCGTCGGCAAATGCCACGACGTCCGGGTTC
>SLST01000335.1 GCA_007130265.1 Spirochaetales bacterium | reverse complement strand
CGAGCCGAGCCCGGGGCGGCGAAACTCACGCTCCTGCGGTTCCTCGTCGGTTCGCGGACCGAAGAAGAAGCCGAAAGGGTTCTGCACCGACGGGACTCGCTGCGTGACGACATCCACGACGTCGATCTTCACGACAACCGGCAAGGCCTCATGAGCGGCTCTGCGGAAGGCGTTCTGGTAGGCCCAGAGGATCTCTTCACTCGCGGGGGTGTCGAGTGAGGGGGGGCCGCCTTCGGCGGGGGTACTCTGTGCCTGGGCCCTCGGGAGGAACGAGCCTCCCGGGAACGCTACCAGAACGGCCACCGCACAGCCAATCATGATTTTCCGAAGTCTCACACTCCAGAACGACCTGTTCATGTTGGAGAGTATAGGGGTCGACCATTGCGGCAACCTTGCCGCAGTCTTACACTTTTGTAATGTTGCGCGGCAGGACGATGGCGAAGCGTGTACCGTCGGCGGGCGAGCTCGAGACTTCGACCCTGCCCAGATGCGCCTGCACGATCGCCCGGACGAGCGCCAGCCCCAGTCCGAGCCCGTCCCGACGGTCCCCGGCTCCCTCACCGCGATAGAGACGGTTCCAGATCCGGTGGATGTCCGCCGCGGGTATCGGACGCCCCTGGTTGGTCACGCAGAGCTCGACCTCGTCGTCGTGACCGCCGAAGACTCGACCGGTCACAACGACGTCGCTTCCCGGGCGACCGTACTTCACGGCATTGTCGTACAGGTTCCCAATCACCTGACGCATCCGGGCAGGATCGGCGTACACGAGCAGCTCATCGTCGGTCTCGACACGGATACGCATCTGAGACTCGTCGGCCAGCAACGAGTAGACCTCCGCGACCTCGCTTGCCAGACGCGCGAGATCCACCGGTCTGCGCTTCAATCTCATCACACCGCTTTCGGCCTCCGAGATGTCCATCATCGCGTTGAGCATGCCCAGAATCCGGTCCGACTCCTCGAGTGCGTCACTCAGAGCCTCACGGCTCGCCTCGTGATCCGCCTCTTCGCGAAGCGCGCTCTCGGCCGTGCTGCGCAGACGCGTCAGCGGCGTTCGCAGATCGTGCGCAACCGAATCGAGTGAATCGCGCAGTCCAGTCACCAGTGACTGGATGCGGTCGAGCATCGCGTTCACCGACCCGATCATCTCATCGAGATCGTCACTCGAGTGGCGCGCGGGAATACGCCGATCGAGCTCTCCGGTCTCGATGATGGATCTCACGGTCTGATTGAGCGCGCCGATCGGTCGCAGCGAACGCGCCGCGAAGAAGAGTCCGCCGGCGAGGCTCACCCCAAGCATGACGGAAAACGTCAGCAGAAAGCTGCGCTGGAAAAGCCGCAGGAGGTTGCCCCGGTTGCGCGTATCGCCTCCGATCTGCAGCACGTAGTTTTCGGACAGACGGACTCCGAGCACTTCGAGCTCGTAGTTGAGTCGATCATCCGCGATCGTCAGAAAACCCTCTGCGTGCGGGGTTCGGCTCTCATCGAGAATCGAGAGGTCGAACTCCTGCCACTCCCGGAGCGGAATCGCGAGGAAGACCCGGACGTTCTCCGAGGTCGCAATGCGGGCGAGGAATGGCCGGCCGGCCGGGGTGAGCACGTCGTTGCTGAGTTCGTTGACGAGGAATGTGATGCCCGAGCGCTCGTTCATGGCTGTGCGGTACCGCACGAGGTAGCTGAGTGCGCGCGCCTGAAGGTCCTGGCGATCCTCCTCGCGCAGCGTCTGGAAGAGGTTGGCGAAGGTGAAGCCATAGAGAACCAGGGCTGAGACGAGGAAGACGGCGGAGAACCAGAGTGTGAGCCTGACGTCGATCCGCCTGAGCACCCGGCCGAACGATCGGCCCGAACGCCCGGCCTCAGCCTCTGTCGACACTCGGTGTTCTGAGGACATAGCCAACTCCGCGCACCGTATGGATGAGCTTCTGGGAGAAGTCCTTGTCGATCTTGCTTCTCAGACGGGAGACGAGTACGTCCACGACGTTCGTCTGCGGGTCGAAATCGTAGTCCCACACATGTTCCATGATCATCGTCTTGGAGAGCACCCGGTCGGCATTGCGCATCAGGTACTCGAGCAACGAGAACTCGCGGGGCTGCAGGTCGATGACGGTGCCGCCCCTGCGCACGACACGTGCGAGCAGGTCGACCTCCAGATCGGCCACCGCGAGCCGGGTGGGAGCCGTGCCCTGCGTCGACCGGCGAATGAGCGCCTGCACCCTGACGAGGAGCTCGGAGAAAGAAAACGGCTTCGTCAGATAGTCGTCGCCGCCGCTGGTAAACCCCTGTACTCGATCCTCGACCGATCGCTTCGCGCTCAGGACGAGCATCGGCGTCGTCACGCCCTGCTCGCGGAGCGCCGCGATCATCGACAGCCCGTCCATCCCGGGCAGCATCACGTCCACCACGGCCGCATCATAGGTGCCGCCGGCCAGGCGGGGCAGAGCCTCTTCAGCCTCTTCGACATGATCAACGGCAAACCCGGACTCACGGAGTCCCCGAGCGACGAAGCCGCCGATCTTGGGATCGTCTTCAACCACTATGACCCGCACCGCCGTCCTCCTGTTGGATCATCCCGCACCCGAGGCACACATCGCCATCGTAGAAGACCACGTACTGCCCGGGCGCCACGCCGCGGTCCGCCCGGTCCATCTCGACGACAATCGTATCATCGTCGACCCACGTGATCGACGCGTCGGTCAGCGCGGGGCCATGGCGTATCTTGACTGCCAGGCGCCCCTGCCGCGGGGGCCGCCAGATCCAAGAGAGATCGCTCACGACGAGCTCACGGCGGGCGCGCTGTTCTGCGGTGGCGGCATGGGAGACGTAGAGCGTGTTGCGCTCGGCATCCTTGCGAACCACGTACCACGGTCCGCCACCGAGTCCGAGTCCCGTTCGCTGGCCAATGGTGTAGAACCAGTAGCCCCGATGCTCTCCGAGGACCTCTCCGCCGTCCAGGTCGACGATAGGCCCGGAGCGTTCGCCCAGGTAGTGCGACACGAACTGCGGGTAACGAATGTTCCCGAGAAAGCAGATACCCTGACTGTCACGTCGGTCCTTGTTCGGCAGATCGAGCTCGTGCGCGCGGCGCCGCACCTCTTCCTTGCGGTATCCACCGATCGGGAACGCAATACGGCGAAGCTGCTCCTGACGCAGATGCGACAGAAAGTAGGTCTGATCCTTGACCGGATCGGGTGATCGCGCGAGTTCCACGTGATCGCCGCGATCGATGATCCGTGCGTAGTGGCCGGTCGCGATCTTCGTGTCCGACCCATCCCCCAACTCACCGAGCCGGTCGAGAAACGCCCCGAACTTGATCCTCTCGTTGCAGAGAATATCCGGACTCGGGGTACACCCCGCGCGCAGCTGGGCAAGGGCGTCGTTCACGACGCGCTCGTAGTACTCGAGTTGCAGCGGAACCACCCGCAACTCGACGTTGAAACGTTCGCAGACTGCGCGCGCCCAGGAAAGGTCAACTTCCCAGGGACACCCCAAGTGGTCCAGCTCGTCTTCAAGCCACACTTTGAGGTAGAATGCGGTAACGGACTGCCCGGCACGCACGAGCTCGGCGAGGGCGGTGGAGCTGTCGACTCCTCCTGAGAGCAGCAGTGCGTAGCGCATGCGGTTAATCTACGGGCGTGATATGCTCGTGTCCAGCTGGGGATTTTGTTTGCCGGTACATGGCGGCCCCGTTACATTAGAGGCACTCTACATTGTTGACGTATGGGCGGAGTGAAATGGAAGAGAAAAAAGTTGGGCTGAGCGACCTCGAGATCTACGTTCCGGCGCCGCGTATCGGACTCGATTCGCTGCTCTCGTACCGTGCGACCGAAGACCCTGGAATCGAACGGCGCTTGAGGCGGGCAATCGAGAAGACCGGACAGGAGGCGTTCCGTTTCCCTGCGCCGTGGGAGGACAGCGTGACGCTCGCGGCACAGGCCTCTTACTCGCTGCTCCAGCGCAATGGAGAGAGCACGCGGAAGCTCCGCTACATAGGAACGGGAACGGAAACGACGGTTGATCAGTCCAAGCCGCTCGCGGCTTACCTCGAGGGAATGCTGCAGAACGCGGGAGTGGAAGTCCCCGAAACCCTCATGACCTTCCAGTCACAGCATGCATGCGCCGGGGGAACGATCGCGATGCTGAGCATCGCTGCGATGCTCGCCCAGAGCCCGCACGACGAGAGCGGCCTCGTGGTCAGCTCCGACATCGCCCGCTACGACGCACCGTCGACCGCGGAGATCACCCAGGGCGCCGGCGCCGTGAGCTTGCTCATCGAAAAGGATCCGCAACTGCTGGAGATCGATCTCCAGACTCAAGGACTCTGCTCCCGTGATGTCGACGACTTCTTCCGTCCCATCGGATCGACGACGGCCAAGGTGAAGGGCGCCTACTCCATGCAGTGCTACAACGAGGCGCTTGACGTTGCATTCGAGGATTACTGCCGCAGACGCGGCCGTGCTCCGCAGGAGGTCCTCCACGAGACCGACATGTTCGTCTTTCATGTTCCATTCAAGATGATGGCGCTCAGCGCGCTCCACCGGCTCGTCTCGAACCACACCGGGATGCACGGCGACGAGCTCAACGCATTCGTCAACGAACGGGGGTTCGAGCAATCGCTCGAGCCGAACACGAAGGTCGGCAACCTCTACACCGCAAGCATCTTCTTCGCACTCGCCTTTCTCCTGCGCGAGCGCTACCAGAAGTTCGGCAGGGATCTCGTCGGCAAATCGATGCTGATGGTCTCCTACGGCTCAGGGAACACCATGCTGATACTGTCGGCCACGGTGGCCCCGGGCGCGCCGGAGGTGATCGAGAGCTGGGACCTCAACGCCGTCTTCAGGGATGAGCGAGACGCGACCTACGACGAGTACGAGACCTGGCTGCGTGCTCCTCATGGGGCTGAACGGTTGCAGGAGATCCTCTCCGGCACCGATGTACCGTCCGGCCAATTCTACCTTTCGTCCATTCGTGAGGACGGATACCGTGAGTACGGTTTCGAGAACGTCCCGGCAGCTGAACCCGCGTCATGGGCCGCAACAACGACGCAATAACCGAGCGCAAGGCACAGCACCTCGATATCTGCTCAGACGCCGAGCACTACGAGGTGGAAGGTGGCTCCACGCTCCTCGACGACCTGCGATTCGTACACCGTGCGCTTCCTGAGGTGAACGAGGCCGACGTCGATTTGCGGACGTCGTTTCTTGACACGGCCGTCTCGATGCCGGTCTTCATCTCCTCCATGACCGGGGGATCGGCCGAAGGCTACCGGGTCAACCGGCTGCTCGCCCAGATCGCGCAGGACGCGGGCATTCCGGTCGGGACCGGCTCCATTCGGATCCTCTTCCGCAAGCCCGAGGTCATAGATCACTTCATGCTGAAGCGGATCGCCTCGCGAGTCCCGGTCTTCGCCAACATAGGCGGGGTCCAGCTCGTTGACCAGGTGCATGGCCCGCTGCTCGAACTCATCAAACGGCTCGAAGTCGATGCAGTCGCCGTCCATCTCAACCCGGGGCAGGAGATCGTTCAGCCGGAAGGCGACCGCGTCTTTCGCGGGGTGCTCGACGGTATCGCGAGGCTGTGCGACCAGTCTCCCGTTCCGGTCATCGTCAAGGAGACGGGGTTCGGTATCGGGCCGCGCGAGGCGACGGCACTCGTCGACCGAGGGGTCCGCTACGTCGACGTCGCCGGGAGCGGCGGAACCAACTGGATCACCGTGGAACGACACCGCATGGACGACGCCGATCGGGCGGTCGCCGCTGAGTTTGCCGACTGGGGCATACCGACCGCCGTCGCCGTCGCCGCGACTCGCTCGCTGCCGGGACGCATCCTCGCCTCCGGCGGCATCAGGTCGGGGATGGATGTCGCAAAGGCAATCGCTCTTGGCGCGGAAGCTGCGGGCCTCGCCCTGCCTTTCGCACGCGCGGTCGTCTCCGACGGCTACGAGGGTGGCCTTGCACTCGCCGAACGCATACGAGCAGTCTTGCGGTCGGTGATGGTGCTCACCGGGGCGTCGACGATCGCCGCCCTGCGACGCGCCCCGATGATCAGATCTGAGCGGTTTGCGCAGATGACCGCTACGTTGCGCGAAGCCGATGCCGCGGCCGGCGACCTCGCGGCCGGCGACCTGGCGGCCGGCGATGCGTGATCGTTTGCCGGGAGGCTTCCGGAAGTCGACGATCGCCGAACGCAGACGGATGGTAGCGAGCACCAACCCGAACGTGGATGAGGTGGCCTTCGGCCGGGACGAAGAGATGATCGAGCTCGCCGACGTCATGGTCGAGTCTTCGATCGGCTATCTCGCACTCCCCATCGGCATCGCGACCGGCTTCGTGATCGACGGCGAACCGTTCGACGTTCCGCTCGCCACCGAAGAGCCTTCAGTCATCGCCGCGGCGACCTACGCCACACGGATCATCTCCCGCGGTGGCGGGTTCAAGACGACCGCCGGCGAGACCGTCACCACGGGCCAGATCTACGTGGAGCATGCAGCGCCGAACGCCGATCGTCGGATTGCTGCCGTCGAAGAGAAGCTGCGCCTCACAGCGGCGCCTCTGCTCGCCACGATGGAGAAGCGCGGCGGCGGATGGCGAGGCCTTCGTGTCGACCGATTGCCTCAAAGCGGGCTGCTGCGGCTCGAGGTGGACATCGACACGCGTGACGCGATGGGCGCGAACCTCGTCAACTCGGTGGTCGAGAGCCTGCGAGCCGACGTAGAAGCGATAAGCGAGGGACGGATCGTCATGGCGATTCTCTCGAATGCCGGCGCGAGGCGAGTCTGGCGCGCGGGCTTTGCGGTCCCGGCGTCCCTCCTCGCACGCGCGGGAACCCCGGGCCCGGAGGTGGCACGACGCATCGTGCTTGCGAACGACATCGCCACCGAAGACCCGGCGCGGGCGGTGACGCACAACAAGGGGATCATGAACGGCATGACCGCGCTCGCACTCGCCACCGGCAACGACGCACGCGCGCTCGAAGCGGCCGCCCACGCGTACGCCTCGCGCGACGGATCGTACCGCGCGCTGACCCGCTACCGCCTCGAGGAGCGGTCGGAGAGCATCGGCCGGCTGCGCGGCGAGCTCGAGATGCCGGTACCGCTCGGCACCGTAGGCGGTGCGACGGGCATCCACCCGACCGCACGCGCCTCGCTCGCACTGCTCGGCAACCCGGGCGCCGCCGCGCTCGCGGGCATCGCAGTCTGCGTGGGGCTCGCCCAGAATCTCGCGGCGCTCACCGCCCTCGTGACCGAGGGGATCCAGCGCGGACACATGGGGCTCCACGCCGAGCGCGTGGCATGGGTCGCGGGCGCTCGCGGCGAGGAGCGACGGCTCGTGGCCGCCGTGATGAGAGCGCGCGGCGAGTACGGCGCCGACGGCGCGAAGCGCGCGCTCGCAGAGGTGCGGTCGCAGGGCTGCGGTCGCACAGGCACGCTCGCGGATGCACCTCACGACGGCGATGACGCGGGTGAGCCGCTATGAGCGTCGTAGCAAGCGTCTCGGCAAGCCTTGCGCTCGTCAAATACTGGGGGAAGCTGCCGAGCGGGATAAACCTGCCGGCAACACCGAGTCTCGCGATCACCCTCAGTGAGCTGCGCACCGTCACCCGAATCTCGGACACGGCGAAGCAAACGGCCGGCGACTCGTTCCGCATCAACGGGCAGGAATGCCCGCCGCAGCGCTTCGAGCCCATGATCGACCGGTTCCGCAGGCTCGGAGGGTCGACCTTGAGAGTCGCCGTCGAGAGCGACAACAGCTTTCCCACGGCGGCGGGCCTCGCCTCGTCATCCTCCGGCTTCGCCGCCCTGGCGATCGGGCTCGACGCCTTCTACGGGACGCGGTTGTCGAGAAACGAGCTCTCTGCGGAGGCGCGTCGAGGCTCCGGCAGCGCCTGCCGGTCGGTCTACGGCGGGTTCACCGCCTGGGAGAGAGGAGCCGACCACGCTGAGCAGCTCTACACCGCCGACCATTGGCCGCAGCTACGCTTGCTGATCGTCGTGCTGACGCGCACCGCAAAGCCAATCTCCTCGCGAGAGGGAATGAAGGCGACGGCCGCCACCTCACCCGTCTACCAGAGCTGGTGCGATGAGTCGCAGGGAATCTACGAACGAGCGCGCGCCGCGCTCGACCGGCGTGACCTCGAGGCGCTGGGCACGGCGATGCGCGAGAGCTACCTCTTCATGTTCTCCACGATGTTCACCTCACGCCCGCCGCTCATCTACTGGCTTCCCGAGAGTCTCGCCGTGATCCGGGAGGCCGAGGATATGCGCCGCAGCGGCATCCCGGTCTGGGAAACAATGGATGCCGGTCCGCAGGTCAAGCTGCTGACCGTCGAGGATCAGGTGCAGAGTGTGAGTGCGCGCGTGCGCGCGGTCGTTCCCGAGGCGCTGGTTCTGGTATCGTCGGT
>SLST01000303.1 GCA_007130265.1 Spirochaetales bacterium | reverse complement strand
GATCTTCGGGGACGATCGGGAGCGGCATGAGCGCGGGCCGGTAGAGCTTGTGCCACGGGTTGGGCGGGGTGAACGGCGGATGCGGGTGGATGAAACTGGAGAAGAGGTACCACGGATCATCATCCGTTTTTCGGTCCTGGATGAAGGCGATGGAACGGTCACCGACCCAGGTCGTCGGGTGGTCGGCAGCGGGGAGCTGCGAAGGCTGCGGCATGTAGTACATCTCGCCACGCACGCCGAACGGCTCGCAGATGTGCCCGTACCCCTTCTCGTGCAGGTACCGCAGATAGTCGGTCTGACCGAGCTCGTCCATCGAACCGGCGCCCCCCTCCTCCTGAACCTCTCTCGCGTGGAAACCCCGCAGGGCATAGCGATCCGGCGTGAAGTGGCACTTCCCGATTCCGTGGGTACGATACCCGGCACGCGCCAACGCGTCCATGAAGGTTTCGCGTGCGTCCGTCGGCATCCGGCTGTTCTCATAGCACTTCGTGTGCATGGGGTACTGGCCGTAGATCATGCTGCAGCGTGCGGCCACGCACACCGGCGACGGCGTGTACGCGCTCGTGAAAGCAACCCCTTCCTCGCAGAGTCTGTCCAGGTTGGGCGTCCTGATCACGGGATTGCCAAGAGCCGCGATCGTGTCGAACCGTTGCATGTCGGTGAACAGATGCAGAATGTTGGGTTGTCCGGGCATGGTCGATAGCTCCTTGGAGGCTGCGATCACTCTACCACGCCCGTTGGTGAAGCGCCAACAGGCGGGCAGGTTCCACTCGACTGAGCTGAATGGTATGTCCGCAGAAGGCTTACTATGCCTATGAAGACGACCGTAGACGTTTCCAGAGAACTCCTTGAGGAGGTAAAGAGGGCGGTATCGGTACGGACGAATCGCGAGGCGAGTCGTGACGCTGGTGGACACGAGCGCATGGATTGAGGCACTCACAACGGAAGGAGACGAGGAGGTTCGCGCTCGCGATGCCGAGCTGCTTGTCGCAGGAGAGGCGTCGCTGTGCCCGATGGTCGCGCTTGAGCTCTGGAACGGCGCCGGCGGAGAGGCCGAACAGAAGAAAAACCGCAGACTCGCCGACGAGCTCCCGGGTCACGAGATAACCGCGGACGTCTGGAGGCGTGCGAGTTCCCTGGCCCGCTCATGCCGCAGCGGCGGGGTGACTGTTCCGGGTACTGCTATCCTCATCGCCGCAACGGCAGAGGTCTACCAGGTGCGCCTCCTGCACGCCGATCGCCGCTTCACGCTGATCAACGACGTCCTGTCCGCCGGGTAGCCCTCACCCTACCGTCACGACCGACCCGGTTCGCAGCGATTCGATCGCGGCCATGATCACGCGCAGGCCCGCCAGCGCGTCCGCTCCCGAGCCGTTGATCCGATCCGGCGGCGTTCGGTCGTCTATCTCGGCGACGAAGGCGCGCAGGCGCGCCCGGAACGTGTCGTCGAACCCGCCGTAGCCGCCGAAGACCGGGTTGGTGTAGACGCGCTTCTCAAGGGTGGAGGCGGGGTAGAGCGCCGCCTCGCGCCACATGTCGTCAATGACGAACCGCCCGGCGGTTCCCGCGACCTCGCAGCGCTCCATCGGGTGGCCGCGGCCTATGTCGTAGCTGCTCGTGAGATGGCCCACCGCGCCGCTCGCGAAGCGTATGTTGATGGAGGCGGTGGACCAGATCGAGCGCCCCGGGGCCTTCTTCGCGAAACAGTGGACCGACTCGATGTCTCCGCCGAACCGCCGCATGATGTCTACGCTGTGAGGGTTGAGCGCCTTCAGGTGATAGACGTCGGTCTCCGGATCCTCGAACCGCCCTATCCAGAGCGCCATGTTCACGAAGAGGATCTCACCCACGAGGCCTTCGGCCACCCAGCTCTCCGCCTGGTAGAAGGCGGGCGTGAACCGGTGGTTGAAGTCGCAGGCGAGGCAGAGCCGGCGCTCGCGCGCGGTCTCCACCATCTCGAGGGCGGGGGCGAGCTCATTGGAGATGGGTTTCTCCACGAGCACGTGGCAGCCGGCCTCGAGCGCCTGCATCGTCGGCAGGTGGTGGTCGCTCGAGTACTCGCGCCCGCCGGTGGCGACGCTGCACATGTCCGGCGCGAGCTCGGCGAGCATCGTCTGCGTGTCCGTGAACCACGGCACGCCGAGCCGCTCGCCGGCGGCCTTCGCGCGTTCCTCGATGAGGTCGCAGACGCCGACGAGGTCGGCACGCGGGTCTCCGGCGTGGATCGTCGCGTGAAGATTCCCAATGTGCCCGAGGCCGATCACGCAGACGCGGACCATGGCCTACTCCTTCTCTTCCGTGATATCCTCGTCGGCCTTCGCCTGCAGCTTGTTCGCCTCCGTGCGGCTGCCGATTCGCATCATCTCGTAGGCCTGCTCGCTCGAGGTGAAGGGGCCGCAGCCCTTGCCGTGCCAGTCGAGGTTCGTGTACATCGGGTTCGTGCGGCCGGTCTCTTTCTCCCGCCGTTTGATATGCGCCTGCATCCTGCCTTCGAGGAGCTCGACGACCTCCGGCTCGCTCTCCGCGAGGTTGTGGTTCTCTTCCGGATCGGTGATGAGGTTGTAAAGCTCGACCTCGGGCTTCCAGTGCAGATCGGGCTCGAGCGCGTGGATGAGTTTCCATTCCGGCGTGCGCCAGCCGTGCTTGCGCATCCAGGTCGCCTCGGTGACGTAGAACTCGGGCTCCGGCCTACGCTGCTCGCCGTGCATCCACGGGACGAGGCTGCGCCCGTCGAATTTGATCTTGGACGGGATACCCATGAGCTCGAGCGCCGTGGGTACGATGTCCTTGAGCTGGCACGAGTGCGGCACACGAACGCCTTCGGGCACCTTCCCGGGGAAGCGGAAGACGAGCGGCACGGTGAGCGTACAGTCGTAGAGGCCGTGGTGGTCGTAGTAGCAGTCGTGCTCGTCGAGCGTCTCTCCGTGGTCCGACGTTAGAACGACGAGCGTCTCCTCCTCGATTCCGAGCGTCGCGATCGACTGGAAGATGTTCGCGATGCACGCGTCCATATAGGCGATCGCGCCGTCGTACTGTGCGTTCATGTACTCCTTGTCCGTGAGTCCTTCAGGGAACCACGACTTGAAGTACTCGGCGAACGGCTCGAAGGCGTACAGGTCGTCGAGCGAGTGATTGTTCGGGTCCTTCTCGTCTCCGTCGTAGAAGATCCGCATGAACGGCTGCGGCGGGAGATAGGGCGAGTGGGGGTCCATGTGACGCATGAAGAGGAAGAACGGCGAGTCGCCTGCCGCGAGGCGCTTGAGCTCAGGAATCGTAACGTCGTTGAGCGCCTGTGCCTTCGGGCTCTGACCGGTGGCGTCCGACTGCCATCCTTCGAAGGAGAGGTAGTTCTTGAACCCGCGAGACGAGGGATTGCCCTCGAAGCCGATGCAGGTCGTATCGTATCCGAGCTCGCCGAGCAGCTCCGGAAGCGTGGTCAGGTGATCGCCGAGCGGCCCCTTGTGCCGGAGCGCCACGACGTCGGTGCCGAAACAGTCGAATCCGGTCAGCATCGAGGCGTACCCCGAGGTGGTCGGGACGCTCGGGCTGAACGCCTCTTCGAAGGTCGCTCCCCCGGCCGCGTACTTGTCGATGTGCGGCGTGGTGAGCCGGTCGTAGCCGTGAAGGCTCATGCGGTCGCGCCTGAGGCTGTCGATACCAATAAGAATGAGGTTCGGGTGTTTTGCCATGCTGTGCTCCTATCGCGCGCCGAGCGCCTTGAGTGTTGCGTTGAGATATCCGTAGCTCTCCGCGGCGATGGTCGTGAGGACGGGTAGCTCAAGACCCTTCGCCCCTATGACCTCCAGGCAGACCGGCCCGTCGTACCCGCCGTCGACCATCGCCTTGCAGTAGCCGTGGAGATCGATGTCTCCGCGTCCGCATGCCTGATCGCGCGGTGTTCCCGGCCCGCTCTGACGTCCCTTACAGTCGCGAATGTGAATGTGCTTGACCCGCGAGACTACCGCGGGGAGCGCCTCCTGCGGATCCTCGTTTGCACGGTAGATGTGACTCGGATCCATGTCGATACCGAACGCCGACGAGCTAATCTCTTCCATCGCGCGAAGCGTCGTGGGCGTGTCGTGGATCGCCGCCCCCACGTGTGCCTTCACGCAGAGCGTGACGCCGAACGGCTCGGCCGCCTCCGACATCTTCGCGAGCTTCTCGATCGACGCCTTGACGTCCTCCTCCTCACCGGTCTTGCCGCCGGAGCCGACGTTGACGACCGGGATGCCTATCTCTGCAGCCGCCTCAAAGGCGAGCAGGAGCCGCTCCTCGTCGAGCCGCGTCTCTTCCATCGAGAGGAACTCGATGCCCGCGTCGGCTACTATCTTTTTGAGCTCGGCCGCCTGTGACTTCCAGTTCGCGAGGACGAGGTGCTCGCACATCCCCTCAATGGCCGACACTTCTACACCGTCGTACCCGCATTCGGCGATGTACTTCACCGCTCCCGCGAAGTCGTGGTCCTGGAAGAGTACCGAGTTCACTCCTAACTTGATCATACTGTCTCCTTCTCTCGTGCCGTGATATCAACTGGTTGCGGCGCGGTCTGCTTCGAGCAGACGGTCGCGCACCATTTCTACGTTATCTCTAGTGACGTACTCGAAGATGATGGGCTTTCCTTCGGCGTGCTCGTGGTAGAGCCGCATGAAGAGCGGCCAGTCGATGTCTCCGTCGCCCACGATTCGGCCCCGCTGGTCGTTGACCTTTCGGTCCTTGCCGTGAAGGTAGGCGATGTGCGGTCCAAGGTACCGGAACATGTCCTCTTCCGAGCTGTTCGCGATGAAGTTTGCCGGGTCGAGCAGGACCTTCAGCCGGTCCGACCCGAGCTGGGCGATGAGGTCGCGGGCGCGCTTGGCGCTCGGCACGACGTCGAGGACACACGCTTCGAGCGCTATGTCGACGCCCCGCTTTTCCGCGTGCGCGAGCAGGCGCGCGAGGCTCGCCTTGATGCGGTCGAAGTCCTCTTCGTAGGTGTCCGCATTGATGCCGCGTCTGCCGGGGATGAACCCGCATTCGGTCGCGACCGTTGGGATGCCGGTTGCCGAGGCGATATCAACCATACGCTCGAAGTAGACGAGATTCGCTTCGCGCTCCTCCTCGTCGGGGTCGATCATATTGGTGAAGACGCCGAGCACCGAGACCTCGATCCCGGCGTCGCGGTAGGTCGCAACGATGCCGGCGGCTCGGTCGTCGGTCATGTCCGACAGGTCGCTGCGGCCGTTGTAGACCCAGTATTTCGAGTCGGTCTGGGAGAAGCAGAGCTCGGTGGAGAGTAAGCCCCGATCGGCCATGAACCGTGCGGTCTCCTCATTGCTGAACTCCGGAAAGCTTCTTGTCACGACGCCAATATTCACGGTAGCTCCTTCCAAGGCGTTCGCACGCCCCGCTAGAATCATAGCAGACCTGCGACGGAGATGCCTCTACTCGAGCGACAACCAATAGCACGATACTGCCACTACGGGAGGCTCGCGGCGCAGGCGCGGCGGTAGTCCGTCGGGCTCATCCCGATGATCCTTCGAAACTGCCGCGAGAAGTAGTTGCTGTCCGAGAATCCCACGTCCGCGGAGATGTCGGTCATGGGCGCCTGTGTCGTTCGCAGGAGGTGCGCCGCGCGCGTAACCCGTACTCGCAGCAGGTACTGCATGGGCGTCGTTCCGGTCGCCTGCGAGAAGCGACGCATCAGGGTGCGGGTGGACATCGCGACGAGCGGACACAGATCCCGTATCTCGATCCGCTCCGGATAGCGACTCTCGAGATAGCCCACAACGTACCCCATGTCCAGGAGGTTGCGCTGCGTGTCCGAGGTGCTCGTCCCGTAGAGTCGGCACAGGTGCACGATGATGTCGATCAGTATCGAGACCGCGAGCGCCTGGTATCCTTCCGCCTTCTCCCGCAGCTCCCTTCTGAGCTCTTCGATGCGCTGCTCGATCAGGATTCGGCTGTCTGTCGTGAGTTTGAGCTTCCCGCCGAACGAGAGCCGCCTTCGGGCCCCCGGCTCGAGGTGCACAAGCGCCTGATACCCGGCGAGATGAGCGAGCGACTGTTCGCGGTCGAGCACGAACTGCTCGTTGAAGAGGATGTTTGCGATTCGCAGCTCGCGTGCGTTGCGATACCCGTGGACATGGTTCTGATCGATGGTGAGCACGTCGCCGGCTGAGATGGGAAACCGGTCATCGTCAAGCAGATGGTCTCCCACCCCACCGAGCACGACGACGATCTCGGTGAACTCGTGCCGGTGTGTCCCAATGTCGGCCTGGTCTGTGACCTGCACCGATATCGGCACCTCGGACTCCCGCCACATCCCACGACTTTCGAGCATAGGAATCTGGGCCGACGTCTGGTCCATCATCGTCTGCCGCCCTGCTACCCGAATACCGTCCTCATTCTTTCGCAGTAGTACCGCACGAGGTCCCATTCGGCGTCGGGGGCGATTCGATGGTCCGGGCACGGGATGTAGCCGCCAAGATCGACGAGCCGCTGCAGACGCTCGGCCTCCTGGTCCACAGCGGCGCGGTCTGCGGCGAACACTCGCTTGTCCATGCCGCCGACCCCGCGTACCTCACGGCCGTAGAGCTCGCGCCACGGTGCGATCGACGCCTCCCACGTTCCCACCTCGATGGGGAACATCGTGTTGACGCCGTTTTCGAGCCAGACGGGCACGAGCTCGTCGATTTTGCCGTCGCAGTCGAGCGACACGATGTCGAGCCCGTGGTGCCGACAGAGGTCGGTGATCCGCTTGTAGTGAGGTCCAACGTATTCGCGAAAGACCGACGGGTTCACCAGCGGGCCGGTCTTGAAACAGATGTCCTCCCAGAAGTGAGCGTAGTCGAAGCTGAACTCCGGTCGCTCCGTTTCGAGATGCTCGAGGACGAGTTTCGTGTTCCGGTAGCAGATGTCCGCGATGACGTCGATCGCCTCGCGGTAGAGCGGCTCGTCGTCAACGTAGAGATAGCTGATACCCACAACGCCAATCACCTCGCGGATGTGCCCGTACAGGCTTCCGCAGTGGAGCCCGAGCGGCGTGTCGCGGTCGGTCGGCAGTGAATCAAGCCGATCGAGGTCCACCCGGTCCTCGCTCCACTCGTAGCGGAAACGGTAGTGCTCCTCCCATGACGCGCGGTCGGTGAGCAGATGCTCGATCTCCGCGGGTATACCGCCGGCGCCCGGTCGCCGCAGCACGATCGCTCCGTGCTGATTGCGCACGTGCTGCGCGCCGTCGGGGAACTCCTTCACAACCTCCGGCTCGAATGCGGGCCGCAGTCCGCTGTCAGGGTAGAACATCGTTTGCCAGTTGCAGTCGAATCCCAGCCGACCGCTGATCTCGTAGTCGATGGCGTTGCCGTCACCGTGACCGGCGGCTTCTTCCTTCGTTAGGTGTCCCTCGTCACGCCACTTGTCCAGCGTCTCCTGCCAGTACCCGAAGTGCACCAGTGGGAGGCGGTCGTACGGCTCGTAGTGGAGTACTGCGGCGATTCGTTCGCGATGGTTCATGGAGCATCCTCCGGGCACACGGTAGCACCGCCGCCGCGCGAGGGTCAACAATGTCGTCATCTATGGTTCGACGTCCGCGCGGTCGACATCCGCGACGCCGATCGGGTAGGTTGTGACGGGGCGAGTCCTCCGGCCGGACGCCGGTCGTCCCGGCGCAAGGAGGCCGCTTTGCATCATCGTTTCAGACTCAACCGGTACTGGCTGTACGGCGTCATGCTGGTCTATCTCGTGATCGGCTTCAACCTGAACATCAACATCTACGACGAGGGTATCGTGCTCGTGGGAGCCGCGCGTGTTGCCGACGGGGCGGTCCCGTACCGCGACTTCTGGTCCATCTACGGTCCCGGGCAGTTCCATCTTCTGGCGCTGCTCTTCCGGCTCTTCGGCGTCTCTGTCCTCGTCGTACGAGTCGCCTCGGTGGCGACCTGGTTCCTCCTGGGATGGATCGTATTCAAGACAGGGCTCCGGTTGTTCTCCCCCGGACTCGCGTCGGTCGTCGCCCTCGCCGCAGTGATCCAGGTGGATTTCTTCGGGTTCCACGGCGCACCGGTTCCAACGGCGATCCTCGTCGCGATGGCAAGCTCGTACTTCCTCGTGACCTATCTGCAGACCCGGCGTCCCCGGCAGCTCCTCTACTGCGGGCTCCTGCTCGGGCTTGTTCCCGTCTTCCGTCACGACATAGGCGGATACACGCTCGCGGCGCAGGCTCTCGTCCTCGTGCCACACCTTCTTGCCGGGACGCCGGAGAAGCTTTCCGGGATCTGGAAGACGGCGGCCGCCCATCTTGGCCGGTACGTGCTCGGTACGTCCGTCTCGTTCCTCCCGGTCTTCGTCTACTACCTCATCGCGGTGACTCCCGGGGTTCTCTACGACACCCTCATCCGCTTTCCCGCGACCGTCTTCCCGAGTGTCCGCGAGCTGCCGTATCCGCCGCTCTTCCCGCCGGGGCTCTTCGACCGGCCCCTGCTCGAGGCCCTGCACCATTTCCAGTTCTTTGTTCCCTTCTTCGTCTGGTTTCTCGTCGTCGCGCAGATCACCGCGGCCGGCCGACGGCGGGGAAGGGAGTTCCTGAGAACGACCGGGATGTGGGAGCGTCTCTACTTTCTCCTGCTT
>SLST01000344.1 GCA_007130265.1 Spirochaetales bacterium | reverse complement strand
GCTCGAGCTTCAGGGTGTCTTGCTGGAGTCGGAGAGGGGCGGCGAATGAGGCGAGCCGTACCGACTATTCTGATTCTTCTTGTAACGGTTGCTGCGGGTGCTCTCGAGGTCAGTCGTGGTGACATTCGGCTCACTCTCCACGAGAACTCGGCTCGATTCTCCATCGACCTTCTGATCGATGGTGAATGGGTCTCTCTGCTCTACCCGGATGACCCGCGCACGTCCGCTCTCGACGTGCGCGAGGACAATCGGGTTCATCGCATGGGCGACAGCGGTCGGTTTCGTCAGTTTGTCGTGCAGAGGGAGGAGGAGGTCGGGTTCGTCTGGACCAGCGCAACGCTGCGGGTCGAGCAGCTCTTCCGCTTCACGCGCGGCAGGACTGCAAACCGGACCGACGCGCTGCAGGTCGTCGTCACGGTCACTAACACCGGTGAGCACGCGTTGAGCACCGCCGTGCGGCTGCTCCTCGACACCTACCTCGGGGAGCGGAGCAACGTTCATTTCGCCACGCCAACGACGCCTCGGTTCAACCGCGAGGCCCGCCTCGACCCGGGTCCCGGCGTACCGTACGTTACCAGTACTCCGGATGCCGGATCAGGCTATGGTCTCCAGCTGATGCTGTTCGGCGAGGGCGTCACCCCTGCCGAGGAAGCGGTGCTCGCAAACTGGAAACGCCTGACTGACTCGGCATGGGGGTACGCGGCCGACGAGAACCGGAACTTCAACCGGCTGCCGTATTCGATCAACGATTCGGCGATACTGGTTCTCTATACCGACGAACGGATTGAGCCGGGGCAATCGTACTCGGTGGTCACCTATCTCGGCAATCTCTCATCGGAAGGATACCTGACGCCGGAGGCGGCGGCCCTCGCGCCGGAACACGATCGGCTGCTGGTCCGACTCACGCAGATCGTGGCGCGGATCAATGCGCTGCTCGATGAGGCCGACGTCGATCCGGTTGAGGTCGAGCGACTGCAGGCAGAGCTCGACGCGATCTCGAGTCAGGTTCGCGGAAGGTAGTCGTGCGGGGGTCAAAGACGCTGAGCCGGGCCGACCGGCTGCTGCGCTCCCGAAAGTACTCCCAGGTCATCTCGCTGCTCGAGTCGCAGGTATTTCTCTACCGGGACAATTTCACGTTCTATCGGCTGCTCGGTACCGCATGTCTCTACGTCGGTGATTTCGGCGGCGCGTACTCGTACCTGCAGCGTGCGCATCAGATCAAACGTGACGACGTCCGGGTAGAGCTCGGCCTCGCTGCGGTGCATCTGCGTCGTCGCGAGATACGCGAAGCGTTGGCCATGTGGCTGGCGGTGCTCGATCGCGAGCCGAGGAACGCCGTTGCCAGGCGCGGGCTCGCCCTGGTTCGTCGCACCGAAGATACTGCAGAGTTTGTGACGATGGCGGAGTCCGGTCAACTCGCCCGCTTCTTCCCGCCGGTCGGTTTTGCCTTGCCTGCATGGGCGCCGATCGCCGTCGGCGCAGCCGCGATCGCTGCGCTCGGGATAGCGTTCCTGCCGGCGGTGATTCGCAACGTGGTCCGGCCCGACGAGCCCCTTCGCGATGGCGTTCAGCCGATCAGTGCGACCGCGCTCCCGGACGAGTTGACGCAAGACGCAGGAGAGTTCCGCTACGAGCTCGGCGACGAGGAAGTCGCCGCACTGTTGTCGCGGGTCGGCGAGCTGTTCAACGGTTTTCGGGACAACCTCGCCCGCCGCGAGGCGAATCGTATCCTGCAGTCGAATGCGAGCCCGCTCGTCAAGGAGCGTATCCGGCTCGTCGCGAGATACTTCCGCGAACCCACTTTTGTCGACTTTCGCGATAACTTCTCCTACGTGGAGGTTGCCTCCGAACCGTGGCTCTACGAGGGGGTCTACGTCAGGTGGAGCGGACAGACGAGCAACATCCGCGTGGGCGAAGAGGCGATCACCTTCACGCTGCTGGTTGGGTACGAGACTGCGCGGGTTCTGGAAGGCACGGTCCCGGTCACGGTGCCCTTTGCCGCAGAGGTGGAGCCCGGCGCGGTGGAGTTGATCGGGAGGCTTTCCTACCGTGACGGGCAGATCGGTCTGACGGCCACCGGCATCCGCAGGATCGTCGCGAGGGCCGACCGCTGATGCGGGCCGTCATCCAGCGGGTGCGGGCCGCGTCGGTACGGGTAGAGGGGCGTTGTGTCGGTTCGGTCGACCGGGGGCTGCTCGTCTACATTGGGGTGGAGGAGGGCGACAACGAGACCGACGTGGCCTACGTCGGGTCGAAGTCCGCGGGCGCGCGAGTCTTCCCGGACGGCCACGGCCGGATGAACGTGGCTCTGTCGGACCTTTCCGGGCCGAACCGCGAGAGGCGCGGCATACTGGCCGTCAGCCAGTTCACGCTCCACGGAGACATGCGCAGAGGGCGAAGGCCGAGCTACAACGCTGCGGCAGACCCGCGTGCTGCAGAGGGCCTCTACGAGGCGCTCATAGGATGGTGGCGTGGTGCCGGGTATCTCGTCGAGACCGGGGTCTTCGGGGCGCACATGGAGATTAGGGCGACCAATGACGGACCGGTGACGCTGCTCGTCGACTCGCGCAAGCTCTTCTGAGTGCGGCGTCGGTCCGGCCGGGCGTGCCTCGTCGTGCCTACAGGAAGAGTTTCATGCTCGAGAGGTACTCCCACGCGTTGAACTGCTCGAAGAAGGGCGTAAGGCTACCTTCCTCGTGCATCCGCATGATGACCTCTGCGCTCTGACGGGCCGACGACACGACGTGCAGGAAGGGCATTTCCGCTTTCATCGGATCGGGGCAGGGAATCGTGTCGACGACGACCACATTGTCGAGGAGCCCCTCCTCGCGGAGCTTGGTCAGTCTGCTCACTGCCGGAGGAGAGAAGACCGGATGCACGGCGGCGACGTTGATCTTGGCGACGTTTCGATCGCGTAGCTCCCGTACGAGCGTATACACCGATCCGGCAGTGTCGATCATGTCGTCGACGATCCAGATCTCCTTTCCCGTGATGTCGGTCGACGTGAGGATGTTGATAGACGCCACCGTATTGGTCCGATCATAGTCGCGTTGCTTATGCGCGATAACCAGCTGGGTGCCGAACGCCTGGGCAAACCGTTTCGCGACGCTCTCTCCGCCGGCGTCCACCGAACAGAAGAGCCAGTTCCTGCGCACCTCGTTTTCCAGCCGGTCGGTCGTCTTGATGAAGGTGTCGGTGATGTATTCCTTGAGCAGTACGATCGCCGGGACATCGTCGATCGAACAGATCGTTGGGTCGACGACGGTACGCGATTTGTCCGAATGCAGGTTGTAGGTCACGATGTGGTCGACGCCGAGGCTCACCAGCGTCTTGTAATGGACCCAGAACCCGACCGAGTTACGTCTTGTCGTTCGATCGGAACGCGAGGAGGAGCAGTACGGTTCGAACAAGGTGATTCTGCCCGCCGCGGACCGCCGCAGAGCGTCAACCGTATGGTAGAGCTCCTGTTTGTTCTCCTCGACGCTGAGTCCTTGCGTGTTGCGGCCCGCGTTCGCGAAGATGTAGACGTCCTTTCCCCGAAGGGTCGTGCCTACCTCCACCTCCATCTCGCCGTCGGCAAACTTGACGGTGTTCAGCTGCCCGAGGAAGTCTTTCGACTGGTTGGATGCGTGAAACTCGGGAAATGTTTCGACGTGGTAGGCGACCCGCTCGCTGTATTCCTTCATCGAGCGGGTCGAGAGTATCAGGAGATCGCCTCGCATACCGGCAGTGTATCCGCCGCGTACCGGCGAGTCAATTTGCCCCGCTGTCCGCGGGTAACGTGCGCTCGACAGCGAGCAGCCGCTGCGTCGCCTTGGAGAGTGCACGGACCGTGGGTGCGTCGCGACTCAACCGCATGATCGAACGAAGCTGCTCGGCGAGCACCGTCGCAGAGAGGCGTGCATCGAACTCAGGCTCGTCGGCGAGTGCCGCGACCCCTGCCGCCAGTGCCAGCGCCGCGCCTTCGTACCCGGCACGCGCCGGCGAAGGCGCCTCGAGCGTCGCGAGGATGCGGTGTGCGAGATCGGTGAGCAGCAGTATCGATCGAGCCGGCGCGTCGGTCACGATGTCTTCCCGGACCGCTCGTTCGATGACCTCGGCCACAGCCGTCCAGTCTTCGAGGTCCGCGGTTCTCATGTACAGCATTCCGACGATTTCACGTGCTCGAGCGGGTTCCTGGTTCGTCTCATGTCTGACGATCTCAAGGATCAGAGCGTCGCGTTGTGGGGTCGTGAGGCCGATGATCCCGCCCGGGCCGTCCTCGAAGAGCAGGTGAAGCGTCTCGGTCGGCCTCCCGCCAAGGACCGTACCGGTCGCGTGCACCTCGGTGTAGAGGCCGCTGAACCCGAGCGAACGCATGTAAGCGGCCGTTACGTCTCCCATCGGTGGGGCCGGGTGGACGCCCGAGACGGTAGAAAAGATGAAACAGATTGCCGCTACCCGGTGGAAACCCGGCATCAGGACCATGTGGTTATTATCGGCCTGTTGACCGGGGGAATTGGGCCCGGATATTATCGTGCAAGTGAAGCGCCGTTGTGATTTCGCCCGTTAGAGAATCATGACGATGCAGAGTGGAGGGGATATGGCGAAGAAGAACAACGCTCCCGGTGCACCGCAGAACGCATCGGGAGAGGAGAAACAGAAGGCGATCGAAGCGGCCCGGTTGCAGATCGAGAAACAGTTTGGGCAGGGTTCGCTGATGAAGCTCGGCTCGCGAACGAACCAGGCCGGTATCGAGACGATTCCCTCCGGGTCGATCCTGCTCGACGAGGCGCTCGGGCTCGGGGGGTACCCGAAAGGCCGAGTGGTCGAGATATATGGGCCGGAGTCGAGCGGCAAGACGACGCTTGCGCTCCACGGGATAGCCGAGACCCAGAAGCAGGGCGGGATAGCAGCGTTCATCGATGCTGAGCACGCACTGGATCCCGTCTACGCGCGGAACCTCGGCGTGAACATCGACGAGTTGTGGGTATCGCAGCCGGATACCGGGGAGCAGGCGCTGGAGATCACAGAGTCGCTCGTGCGTTCCGGCGCGGTCGACATGATCGTGGTGGATTCGGTCGCCGCGCTCACGCCGCAAGCGGAGATCGACGGCGAGATGGGAGACAGCCACGTCGGTCTCCAGGCGCGGCTGATGAGTCAGGCGCTCCGCAAGCTCACGGGGACGATATCCAAGAGCGGTGCGTGCCTGGTGTTCATCAACCAGATCCGGATGAAGATCGGGGTGATGTTCGGAAATCCTGAGACGACCACCGGAGGGAAAGCGCTCAAATTCTACTCGTCGGTTCGACTCGAGGTTCGGCGTATCGAGACGATCACCCAGGGTACGGATAACGCGATCGGGAACAAGGTCCGAGTGAAGGTCGTGAAGAACAAAGTCGCTCCGCCGTTTCGCAAGGTCGAGATGGAGATCATGTTCGGAAAGGGAATCTCCGCCTCCGGGAGCCTGCTTGATGCCGCGCTGAAATACGAGCTCGTACAGAAGAGCGGGAGTTGGTATTCCTACGGAGAAGAACGGATCGGGCAGGGACGGGAGAATGCGAAGCAGTTCATCGAGAGCAACGAGGAGGTAGCGCGCACGCTTGAAGCGCAGCTGCGCGAGAAGATGTTCGCACACCTCAAGCCGGAACCGGAGGCGGCGCAGGAGTCGGTTCGCGAAGGCAAGCCACCCGGGGGTCGCAAGGAACCGGCGGCGGAGGCGCCGGCAGAAGCGTCGGTGAAAGCAGACGCGTCCTTGCCGGAGGCGGAGGAGCTCTTCTAGCGCGGGTCTTTACCTCCTCCCGGCGGCAAGGTATACTCCAGTGAACCTTGAGCGACGTACCTTCCGAACACGCGACAGGCAGACATCTCGTACAGCTCGAGCAATTCGAGGGTCCGCTGGATCTCTTGCTCTTCCTCATCCGCCGGTCCGAGATCAACATTTACGACATTCCGATTCACGAGATCACGGAGCAGTATCTTCAGGCGTTAGAGTACGCAACGCGCGTTGATCTGGAGAACATCACCGAGTTCTACAGCCTTGCCGCGACACTCCTGCTGATCAAGAGCCGCATGCTCCTGCCGTCGCGGTACGACGACGACGATGAGTTCGACGACCCGCGCCAGGAGCTCGTCGAACGACTGATCGAGTACCAGAAGTTCAAGAGGCTGACGCTTCTCATGTCCGAACAGGAGAAGTCCGCCGAGTGGGTGATAGAGCCGCATCGCAAACAGCGTTCGTTCGACTTTGTCGAAGACGACGAGCTATGGCAGCAACTCGATGTCTGGGACCTTCTGCAGACGTTCTCCGGGGTGATGGCGAGGCTCAGTCCCGAACGCATCATCGACCTCTACGAAGAGGTTTCGATCAACGAGAAACTGAGTCTGATACATGAGCTACTCGACGATCGTGGAGAGTTTCTCTTCGAGGACATCGTGGTAAGGCCGGACTCGGTGATGGACGTTGTCTGCGCGTTTCTCGCGCTGCTCGAAGCGGTGAAGTCGCTTCGAATAGGGATCTTCCAGAATCGCCTTTTCGGTGACATCAGGATACGGCGGCGATCTGCCGAGTCCTCGCTATCCGAGAAGCCGGACGCGGAGGAGGGCGAGGCGTGAAGCTCGAGACCGAGAGCGCGCTTATCGAGGCGATCCTTTTCCTCGAAGCTGATCCCGTTGACCTCGCCTCGTTGCAGCGGATAAGCGGTCTGTCGCGTGACGTCGTGCTCGGCGCGCTCACCGGCCTGCGCGAGGCGCTCAGCGCACCGGTGCACGGACTCGAGCTCGTTGAGATCGCCGATGGGTACACGATCGCGCCGAAGCAGGCGATCGCACCCGCCCTGCGCGACCGCTATGGGAAGCGCAATGATGCCCGCCTGTCGCGGGCCGCGATGGAGACGCTCTCGATCGTCGCTTACTCTCAGCCGATAACGCGCGCGGAGATAGAAAACCTCCGTGGCGTCAACGCGGATGGGATGATGCGATTGCTGTTGAGCCGAAATCTGATTCGGGAGGTAGGCCGCAAGGATGCACCCGGGAAGCCCGTGCAGTACGGTACGACGAAGGAGTTCCTCAAGCTCTTCAGGCTTTCCACCATCGCGGATCTCCCGAAACTCGACGAAGCCGATCGTAAGAGGTTCGAGCTTGACGAAGCGTGAAGAGTCCGTCCGGCCAATCAGGTTGCAGCTCTATATGGCGAGAGCGGGGGTCGCCTCACGCCGGGAAAGCGAGCGCCTGATCGAGACCGGCGTAGTGACGGTTAACGGCAGTGCGGTCACGCAACTCGGCTCAAAGGTGCTCCCGAGCGACGATGTGCGCGTCGAGGGACGGCGGATCTCCATGGAGTCGCGCAAAGTGTACGTGGCGCTGAACAAGCCACGACGGTACCTCTGTTCGGCGCGTGATCCCGAGGGGCGTCCGCTCGCGGGTTCATTGCTCGAGCCCCACTTTGACGAGCGGCTGTTCAGCGTGGGCAGGCTCGATTTTCTGTCATCAGGTCTTATCTTTTATACAAATGATGGTGAGTTTTCTCGCCTCGTCGGGCACCCATCGCATCGCATCGAGAAAGAGTACCGCGTCGACACCCAGCAACCGGTGCCCGAGGAACTCCTGCGCCGGTACCAGGCCGGGATACGAGTCGACGGAGAGTGGTACCGACTCGAGCGGTACAAGTACAAGACACCACGAAACGTCGAGCTCGTGCTGACCGAAGGGAAGAATCGCGAGATTCGGAAGGTCTTCGCCCACTGGAGGATCGGTCTGCGCAGGCTCCATCGGGTGCGCATAGGGACCGTCGCTCTGCGGGACCTTCCATCCGGGCAGTACCGGCCGCTGACGCAGCGCGAGATCGACTGGTTTCGGACCAATAGTGCCGGACGCCCGGCGAAGCCGGCGCGGAGCTCCGGCGGGAGGGGGGAATCATGATCGCTGCAATCGACGGCCCCGCGGGTACCGGCAAGTCGACGGTGGCGCAACGAGTGGCCCGTTCCGCCGATCTCTATTATCTGAACTCCGGCAACTTCTACCGCGCCATCACCTGGTACGTGCTTCAGCAGGGCCTCGACTCGGAAGACCTCACCGCCGTGTCCGCGGCCGCGAGATCGCTGTCGCTCGATGTCTGGTCTCACGGGATTGTCGTCGACGGGAAGAAGCTGAGACGTCAGCTTCGCGAGGAATCGGTCGATGCGAACGTCGCGTCGGTATCTTCATCGCCGGAGGTGCGCGACATCGTCAACCGCCAACTGCGACGGATCTCACGGAACCGGGATGTAGTTGCCGAAGGTCGGGATATGACAACGGTGGTCTTCCCCGACGCGGATGTGAAAATCTACCTGGACGCCTCTCTCGAATCGCGTGCCCGACGACGGTACGACGACCTTGCGCACTCGATGCCGCTTGCGGAAGTCCAGGAGCGAATCGCGGAGCGCGACAAGATAGATTCGACAAAACCCGTCGGGCGCTTGAAGTTGGACCCCTCCGCATTGTACATTGATAGCTCGGACTTGACCATAAATCAGGTTTGTGAGATTGTGTTGCACGCTATCTTCTCAGCAAAAACAAAACCATCTACAGGAGCAATAGGGCAGTCATGACAGACAGGGACGTACAAAACGGCGATACCTCTGCGCATCAGCAG
>SLST01000338.1 GCA_007130265.1 Spirochaetales bacterium | reverse complement strand
TGGTCACCGGAACGAAACAGAAATCTCCGGCCACGACGCAAGCGTTGATCGCTTCGCGAAAGAGCCCGAGATCCCGCAGAGAGAGGCTGTTCTTCAGAAGGCGGCTTCCCATCCGCCAGTCGCCCTGGAAGAACAGATCGGAGAACGCCTCCAGATCGGACTCGGATACGCCACGCGTCATGAACCCGGTATCCATCATCAGGCCGATCAGAAGCGCGGTCGCCGTCGAATGCGAGAGTTCGACTCCGGTTTCCCGAAAGTAGCTGTAGACGATCGTGCAGCACGCGCCGACGCCATCCCGAATGTCATGGAATCGCGTCACCGGCTCCACCGGCGGGCTATGGTGATCGATGACGCCGTAGATCTCCCCGGGAAGCCCCGAAATATTGCTGTTTCCGACAAATCCGTCTACGATGATGATCTGGGCGTCATCGGCGATGCCGGCATCCGACGACGGTTCGATAGGGATCTTCAGCGCGTCGATTTCCTCCGCGAGTGAAGCGCTCTGGATCGTCCCACCGTAGCTCAACGACGCTTCTACGCCGTCCTGGCGCAGCAGATACGCGAGCGCGTACGCAGCACCTACCGCGTCGTGATCGGGGAAATCGTGCGCCTGAATGACCACCGGGCGGTCTCGTTCGAGACCGCCAAGCAGCTCGGCGTAACTACTCACCAGCCTGCTCCTCCCCCGAACGATACGTCCGTAGGCGCCACTCGGCAAGTCGTTGCTCTGTGAATCCGGGCTCCAGCTTCTCCTCGGCCTCCAGGAACGACGCCTGGGCGGTCTGTACCCTTCCAAGGAGCTCGAGCTGCCCTCCCAGGTAGAAGTACATCCGCGCCCTCAGCGTTCGATCGGTCGACTCCCGGAGCCTCGTCATCACCAGGCTCTCACCGGCAGGTTGCACGTAGTAGCGCATCATCTCGTAGTAGAGCGAATCCCGCGGCACGGTGTTGATCACGCCGTTGAGGAACGCCACGGCGTCCCGATTGCGGTCGGCGCTTTTCAGCGACAGCGCCCTCAGAAGTGCCAGGTCGTAGCGCCGTGGCTCGCGCTCGAATGCACGACGCAGATAGTCGGCAGCGGAGTCGTACTCTTCGAGCATGTAGAGAATCACTCCGACCGACGCGAAGGCGGGATCATAGTCGGGACGACGACTCAGGGCCTCCCGATAGTCGAACAGCGCATCCTCGACCCTGTCGAGCGCGTCGTAGGCCTGAGCCCGCAGAACGTGCCCGAGGAAGAGCTCGTCGTTCAGGGAGATGGCGGCGGTGAAGTCCTCGACCGCGGCGGCGAACCGCCGGCTCTCCATTCGGACGCGTCCGCGATCAATGTAGTGCCAGTAGTGGTCCGGCTCGAGCTCGATCGCGACGGTGAGGTCGGAATCTGCGCCGCCGAGGAAGTACTGGAGCGCCCGCGCACGGGCGCGGTCACTGTACCCGAACGAATTGTCCGGATCGAGCTCGATGGCTGCCGTGAGCTGTTCCTCGGCGTCGGCATAGCGACGCTGGCGCAGGTAGACGTTCCCGAGGCCGACGCGCGCGACGAGATTCTCCGGATCATCGTCGATCACCTTCTCGAACGTAGCGGCTGCGGCGCGGTACGATCGCCCCTGCAGCAACAGCTCCCCAAGAGCCGCGCGCGCGCGATTGTGGGCTGGATCGAGCTCCAGGATGCGGTCGAGCAGCTCGCGCTGTCGCGCCGCGTCGTCGGAAGCCCCGCGGATGAGCGAGAGGAGGTACATCGCCTCGGTGTTTTCTGCGTCGGCGTCGAGAACTCCCTCGAGGATAGCGGCCGCCTGGTCAGCCTCTCCGGCGATCAGGAAGAGATTCGCGAGCAGGACCTGTGTCATGGGATCGTCGGGATCCTCGAACTCGGCCACCTGGTAGGCGCTGATTGCGGCTACCGGGTCGCCCGCCTGGACGGAAAGGCTGATCGACTCGTAGACCTCCGGGACGGTCAGCACCGGTTCAGGAGCCTCCGGCGGTTCAGGAGCCTCCGGCGGTTCCACGGGCTCGGGCGTGATCGCCGCAGCCGGCTCGGCAGTCGAGGAGAGAAGTGCACATCCGGTACCAAGGAGCACGAGGAGAACCGCCCCCATGAGCCGGAGAAGAAATCTGATGGTGATTGACATCGCGGCCCGAATGATATCGGCCTTGCCTGCGTTGCACAAGCGAATCGGCGTTGCTACAATCTGCTTCGCATGACACACTCCGGCAGGGCCTATCTCCTGGTCCCGGTGATTTACACCGGCGTTATTTTTGGCCTTCTTTTCCTTCAGTTTTCCGGCGGCGAGCGCTTCAGTCGATCTGTGGGGCCTCTTACGCTCCATGCAACACGGGGAACGACCTCGGATGAAGGTATGCCCGAGGTGCGAGAGCTCGATCTCGCCTTTGACGGCCTTACCTTCGTATTCGACGAGGAAAACGGGCTCATTGTAGAAACTGCGGGCGATCTCAGCGACAAGCGCGTCAACGGGTACGAGGTTCGCGACGACGGTTTCAGACTGCGGTTCGAGGACGGGTTCGCGCTTTCTTTCGTGATCTCCGCAGATCCGACGCGGGAACTGCAGATCCGGCTCGATATCCCGCCAGATCTGAGCGGCCTGCGGCAGGTATCGATACCGTACCGCTTTTCCGGGGAACCCGTCGGGGCTGGGTCGCAGCCGGTGAGCTTCGTAACGTTGACCGTAGAGGAACAGGAATACTATTTCACTGCGCCGCCACAGGCCATGATCGATCTGGAAAACCGGCGCATTGTGCTGCGACCGGAGGCCGCGGGGCAGGCCGTGCGCTACGTTCGGGCAACCGAGGGGGACCCTGCGCGTGTGGCGGGGTGGTTTGAGGACGAAGCACTGGCGATCACCGGCGAACGCTTCTCCGCGACGATAGACCGCTTCGTAGACGCCGCGTATGAGGGTTGGTCTGTCGGGCGCTACGATGCCATCCAGGTTGCGTGGCGAGGCCCGCGGGGACTGACGCGCTTCAGCGAGGAAGCTCTGACGGCATACCTGTCCGAGGCGTGGGTCCGAGACGACTACGATCGCGCCTTCGCGGAGATGCGCCGGGCACGCGACCTCCATCCGGACAGCCTCACGCTGCTTTCTTCGACATTTCTGGGCAATCTGCGCGAGATCCGCGGTACGTACGTCGAAAACGATCGACTCGAGGCGGAAGCGATCGGCGAGCAGATCGCCGGCGAGGACTTCACCGTCTACCGGAGACCCGGCCTGTTCGCGTTCACCGCTGATCGCGCGGGCGAGGAGCTCTACACGGAGCTCCTCGATCTGACCAACGGCATGGATCCTCGGCGGCTTGATGTCGTGAGCGCCGTCGGCCTGCTGCGGAACCTCTACCTTGACCCGCTCCCGGACGAGCGCGCGGAGGAGCTCAGGGACCGCATGTCCGGGCTGATCGAATCGGCGCTGCTCGGCTCGGTTGTGTCGACCGACGACGGGTTCTACCTGCAGACGTCGCCTGGTCAGATCGACCTCGAACAGAGTGCGCTTGCCGGCCTGATCCTGGAGGCGTATGGCGAGTCCCGAGCGGATGGTCCCATGACGAATGCGGGCCGCAACCTGGTTACCGCCGTGCTCAACAGGGCGGATGCGAACGGCGTCATACCTTCCACGCTCCTCGTACGAGGAGAGACGGTCGAAGCCGCTGACGGCCAACTGGTTCCGGAGTCGATCTACCCGCTGCTCGCGCCTGACAGCGCCTACCCACGACAGCGCTCCCTGTACCGTGAAGCCGGCAGCGGGCACTGGATCTGGAGCAGCGTGGATGTCGCGCCGATTCGCCTCGACGAGGTCGAGTGGCGCTTCGAGCTGACGTATCCGCGTCTGCGCACTCACTACGTCATCGTTCAGGGAGTCCCCGCGTTCGAGCGCATGGAGCTCTTCGGTCAGACATGGCGGGACGCGCCGGACTTCGAGGTCTACAGCAAGGGCAGGCACTACAATCCGGAGACGAACACCCTCATGATCAAGTACTACGACGACTCGGTTCGCCGCGAGTTCGTGATGTTCTTCCGATGAGCGGACAACCGTTGTATATCCCGCCTTTTCACGAGCTCGACGAGCCGGCGGACTTCTACTTCGTCCGGCACGGTGAGAGCGAGAGCAACGCGGGAGGGCGGATACAGGGTCACACCGACTCTCCTCTCTCGGACCTCGGACGCATGCACGCCCAGGCCGCAGGGAGATGGTTCGCGGACAGGCGCGTGGACGTAGTGCTCACGTCGCCGCTCTCGCGAGCCTGCGAGACGGCACGCGAAATCGCAAGATGCTGCGGCTGCAGCGATCCGCAGCCGCTCGATGAGTTGATCGAGCTCGACACCGGCAGATACTCAGGGCTGAGCCTCGACGAGCTGCACGATTTCGACCCCCAGCTGCACCGGCGGTTCCGGGTGTACAGCTGGGAGGCAGTCCCGGAGGCCGAACGGATCGACTCGCTGCGAAACCGGGCGCACCGGACATGGATGCACCTGCTCGACCTCGCGAAACACGGCCGGCGTCGCGTCGTGAGCGTGTCGCACGGAGGTACGATACAGTGGCTGATCAAGGCCACTGTCGGCTCGGACGACCAGCGGTGGATGCCGATCTTCAGAGCGTCGAACTGCGGAATCTTCCTGTTCAGGGCCGAGTCAACACTCGCTCCGGATGAACGAAGAACGACGACGCCCGAGCCCGGCACGGGCTTCTACGGGATCTGGAATCTGGTGAACCACGTCCCCTACTGAGATGCGAGCGATCGCCTCAGCACGTCGGTCCATCTGGAGAAGGCCTGTTCGTACTCTGCCCTCACTTCCGGACCCACGTCGTCCGGGGTACTGCGCCGGGCAACTTCGAGCCCCTCGAATGCTTCCTCCGGCGACCCGTAGATGCCTGCCCCGATCCCGGCGCCGCGCGCGGCGCCCTCGGCGCCGTCTGTGGAATAGAGCTCGACAGTCGCCTTGCTGACGGCCGCAAACGCTTCTCGAAAGAGCGGGCTCTGGAACATGTTCGCATTGCCCGCCTTGATGAGCTCTATGCGTATACCCATCTCGCGCATGATCTCGAGACCGTAACCGAGCGCAAAGACGATTCCCTCCTGGCTCGCGCGCAGGAGATGCTCGCGGCGATGGACGTTGAAGTTCAGCCCGTGCACCGAAGCGCCGATGTCCTGGTTCCCGAGCGTGCGCTCAGCGCCGTTGCCGAAGGGGAGCACGACAAGTCCGGTGCTTCCTACCGGGACGCTCGCGGCGAGATCGTTGAGCCTCGCGTATTCAGTGGCGCCGAAACTGTTGTCGACCGTATGCTGCTTCATCCAGCGGTTACAGATGCCGGTCCCGTTGACGCACAACAGCACACCGTAGCGCTTCCGATCCGGCTGATGGTTGACATGCACGAAGGTGTTGACCCGCGACTGCGGATCGTAGGCGGGCCGGTCGACCACACCATAGACGACTCCGGAGGTGCCGGCGGTCGCGGCGAGCTCGCCCGGGTTCAGCACACTGAGCGACAGCGCATTGTTGGGCTGGTCTCCGGCGCGATAGGAGACCGCGGTACCCTGCGGCACGCCGAGTTCCTCGGCTGCGGCGGCGGTGACCTTCCCGTGGTCGCCGAAGCTCGGTCCGTGCTCAGGAAGCAGACTCGAGTCGAATCCGAAGTAGTCCATCAGGAAGGCTGCCGGCGCCTCCTCCTGCGAGTCCCAGAGAATTCCTTCCGACAGCCCGCTGACGGTCGTCCGCAGCTCACCGGTCATCCGGTACGCCAGGTAGTCTCCCGGCAGCATCATCTTTGCGACCGACTGGTAGAGCTGCGGCTCCTCGTGCTTTACCCAGGCAAGCTTCGAGGCGGTGAAGTTCCCGGGGGAGTTGAGCAGCCGAGACAGAGCGGTCTTCTCTCCAATGTCTGCCAACGCTTTCTCGCCGTACGGCACCGCCCGACTGTCGCACCAGATGATTGCGGGCCGAAGCACCTCGCCGTTACCGTCGATGAGCACGAGCCCGTGCATCTGGTATGAGATGCCGATCGCTTCAACCGCATCGATCGCCGTCGAGTGATCACGGCGGAGTTCCGCGACCGCCTTGCACATGTGTTCCCACCAGAGGTCGGGATGCTGCTCGGCCCAGCCGGGCTGCTTCGCGGTGATGTCGAGCTCGGTGGTCGGCGAAGTGGCGCTCGCGACCGATCGGCCACGAGCCACCTCCAGGAGGCTCGCCTTGATCGAGCTCGATCCGACGTCGAAACCCAGGAGGTACCCGCCCATGCTACGCCTCGATCAGCTTCTGCAGCTGCGCGGCAGTGAAGCCGAGGTGCTCAGCGACATCCGACCCCGGGCCTGACTCTCCGAACCGGTTCAATGCGAAGGTGAGCTCGGGCGAAGAAGCGATCCAATCCCACCCCTGGCTCACGCCGACCTCGGCGGTGACGACTTTGACGCCCGCGGGGAAGAGCCGCTCGAAATAGGTCCGCGGCTGGTCGCGCAGCCGCTCCATCGACACGACGGAGACGACACGAACCTTCTTCGCCGACTTTCCGGCCGCCTCGAGCGCCAGGTTGACCTCGCTCCCGCTCGCCGCGACGACGACGTCGGGCGTTCCGTCGACATCGCGCACGATGTATGCGCCCTTGCGCATCGAGTCTTTCCAGTCCGACGGCTTGGCGTAGGTCTCGAGATTCTGCCTGGTGAGCAGAAGCGCCGTGGGACCGTCGAGCCGCTGCATCGCCATGAGCCACGCTTCGGCGGTCTCCTCTTCGTCACCGGGTCGGATGACGGTGACGTTCGGAATGCAGCGCAGCGCGGCCGCGTGCTCGATCGGCTGATGCGTCGGTCCATCCTCGCCCACAAAGATCGAGTCGTGCGTGAAGACGTAGACGACCGGGAGCTTCATGAGGGCAGCGAGCCGGATGGAAGGGCGCATGTAGTCAGAGAATACGAGAAAGGTCGCGCAGAAGGGCCGGAACAGTCCATAGAGGGCAATACCGTTGGTGATCGCACCCATCCCGTGCTCACGCACGCCAAAGTTGATCGTGCGCCCCGTTGGTGTCTCAGTGCTGAAGACCCCGTGCTGCGGCATGGCCGTGATGTTCGATCCGGCAAGGTCGGCCGAACCTCCAACGAAAACCGGGACCGCGTCGGCAATCGCATTGAGCATCGCCCCGCTCGCCTTTCGTGTGGCGTTCTTCTTGCCGACTTCGCTCGCCGGCGGCTTGATGGACTCGAGGTAGTCGACGCCGCCGCGTGAGGCCGCCTCCCATTGCCGGGCCAGCTCCGGATTCTCCGAAGACCAGGCGTCGAACTCCTTCACCCACGCCGCGCGTTTTCCGGCAAGCGTCTTCGCCCGCGCAGCGAAGTGCTCGCGCGCCTGGGGCTGGATGTGGAACGCCTCGTCCTCTGCGAGCCCGAGATTCCGGCGCGTGGCCTTGATCTCCTCGTCACCGAGCGCCGCGCCGTGGACATCGCTTGACCCGGCCTTGTTCGGCGAACCCTTGCCGATCACAGTGCGAAGAACGATCAGGCTCGGCCGCGACGACTGCGATCTCGCCCGATCGATCGCGGCGGATATCGCCTTCACGTCGTACCCGTCGGCGTGCTCGACGTGCCACCCGTACGCCTCGTACCGCTTGCCGACGTCTTCGGTGAACGTGATATCGGTGCTGCCGTCGATCGAGATGTCGTTGTCGTCGTAGAAGACGATCAGGCGGCCGAGTCCAAGATGTCCGGCAAGCGACGATACCTCCGACGAGATGCCTTCCATCATGTCGCCGTCGCCGGCGAGCACGTAGGTGTAGTGGTCCACGATGGTCCGCGTGTCGGTGTTGTAGGTCCCGGCGGCCATCCGCTCGGCGATCGCCATGCCGACGGCGTTCGAGATGCCCTGCCCGAGCGGACCGGTCGTCGTTTCGATACCCACGGTGTGGCCGTACTCGGGATGACCGGGCGTGCGGGAGCCGACCTGCCGAAACTGCTTGAGCTCTTCGAGCGGCAGATCGAACCCGGCGAGATGGAGCAATGAGTACAGGAACATCGAGCCGTGTCCGGCGGAGAGAACGAAACGGTCCCGGTTGGGCCAGCCGGGATCAGCCGGATCGTAGTTCATCACCTCGCCGTAGAGCAGCGCGCCAAGCTCGGCGCAGCCCATCGGCAGACCGGGATGGCCTGAGTTTGCCGCCTGGACGGCGTCCATTGAGAGCGATCTGACAGAAAGTGCGATGGCGTCGATTGTAGCCTGATCCATGAGTTCCTCCGGGTTTTAGCGTCGGGGCATGATAACAGGGAAGCCGGGCCGTTGTCACGAACCCCGGCAACAATGCCGCGCCGGCGGTACTTTCGAAGCGCGGTACCTCCTGATACAATGGCGCCCATGCGAGTTGCACTGCTTCCCGGAGACGGTATAGGCCCGGAGGTGATGGCGCAAGCCGTCAAGGTTCTCAGAGCGACATCCAGGGCATTCGGCTTCGCCCTGGAACTGATGGAGGCCGACGTGGGGGGTATCGCGATCGACCGCCACGGAACGGCGCTGCCGGAGGCAACGATCGACGCGTGCCGCGGCGCCGAGGCGGTCCTCTTCGGTTCGGTCGGCGGCCCGAAGTGGGAGACGCTGCCCCCGGAGGAGCAGCCTGAGCGCGCCGCGCTCCTGCCGCTTCGCAGGATATTCGGCCTGTTCGCCAACCTCCGTCCGGCGATCATCTTCCCGGAGCTCGTGGGAGC
>SLST01000023.1 GCA_007130265.1 Spirochaetales bacterium | reverse complement strand
GAAGACGCCCTGCCGAGCCTGGAGGCGGCGGTGCTCGACGCCGCGGCGTCGATCACGCGTTCGTTGGGCGGCCCGGTGGAGCGGTTCGATGCGGCGCACCAGGAGCCGTCGGCGCGCTGACGAGCGACCCGATCAGTTCTTCTTGGCGCTCGCCCGATCCACCAGGTCCTGCACCGACACCACCTGCCCGGCGTGGACCGCCTCGAAGGAGGGCGAGGCGAGGTAGGTCTTGAGGAGCTCGAACGCGTGCATCACCACGTCCGCGTCCTCGTCGTCGAAGAGCACGAGTTCGTTGCCGGAGGCGAGGAAGGCGACGAGCTCGCTGTAGGCGGGCTCGAGCTCGCCCGCGGCGACCTCCTCGGCCGGCGCGTCCTCCGCGAAGACGTCGAGGACGTCCAGGTATTCGACGTTGTCGAGGTTCACGAGCTGTCCGTCGGCACTCAGGAGCCAGGTGGCCATGCGGGCGATCATACGTTCCCGCCGCCCCGCCGAGGCCGTGCCCACCGGCCGCGGTGGCGCCAGGGCCTCAGCGGCGCCGGTCGAAGCGCTCCCGGAAGCCGTCGGAGAGGAACTGGAGCGCGAGCGCGGCGGTCGAACCGTGAGCACCGGCCGTCGAGAGCCCGAGCTCCTCGAGGATACGCGCGACCGAGTCTCCCACCGCGGGAGTCGGCGCGAGCGAGAGGTCGAGAATCCCGAACGGCACCCCCAACCGTCGCGCGGCCTCCGACCCTACGAGTTGCCCCATCCGGGTGATCTTGAAGGCGGTCTTCTTTATCGCCTCGGCCACCTCGTCGAAGCCTGCCCCGCGTAGCGATTCGAGCGCGGCCTTCACGACGCCCGGGCCGGAGACACCCACATTGAGCGCCGACTCAGCCTCGCCGGGCCCGTGGAAGGCCCCTGCCATGAACGGATTGTCCTCGGGGGCGTTACAGAAGACGACGAGCTTCGCGCAGGCGATCCCATCGCGCGACGCGGTGCGCCGCGCCGCCTCCTTGATGATCGCGCCCATCTGCCGCACCGCATCCATGTTGATTCCGCACTTCGTGCTCGCGAGGTTGATCGACCCGCACACGCGCTCGGTCGTCGAGAGCGCCTCAGGGATCGACTCGATCAGCCGTCGGTCTGCCTCGGCACACCCCTTCTGCACGAGCGCGGAGAACCCGCCGACGAAGTCGACGCCCAGCTCCGTCGCGACACCGTCGAGCAGCCTCGCGTACGGACTCATATCGCGTTCACGGGCGGAAGCAGCGACGAGGGCGATCGGTGTCACCGAAACGCGCTTATTGATGATCGGCACCCCGTACTCGGTCTCGATCGCCTCCCCGACCGTCACCAACGGCCCGGCGACTCGCAGGAGCTTCTCGCGGATCCGCTCCCTCGTCGCCTCGCCGGTCGCCGCCGCGCAGTCGAGCAGTGATACACCAAGGGTGATCGCCCTGATATCGAGCTTGTGACGGAGGAACATGTCCACCGTCTCCTTGATCTCGTGCGCGGTGAAAAGCATCGCCGGACCTCAGATGCGGTGCATCGCGGAGAAGACCCGCTCGTGCATGACGCTGATCGACACGTTCATAGCTTCACCGAGCTCGCTGAGCTCCTCCTTGACCGCGGCGAGCGGCTTCGTCGATCCGGACAGGTCGATCATCATCATCATGACGAAATTGCCCGAAAGAACGGTCTGGCTGATGTCTTCGATGTTGATGGACCGTTCGGCGAGAAAGGCGCTCACGTTCGCGATGATGCCGACCTTGTCGTTGCCCACGACGGTTACTATGGCGTTCAGACGCGTACCTCCTGCTCGATGGACGATTGTAGCGGATCGGCCCGATTCAGTCACCGTGGCGGAAGCCGGGACGCGGCGGTCGGTGCCCTCGGTTCCATCGACCGACTCGTTCATCGTACCCGAGCCCATCCTCGAGGAAGAGCCGGTACCAGTAGAGCGCGTTCATCATCACGGCGTGCACGTGAAACTCGCGCGGCACGAGATCGAGGAGCTCACGAGCGGGAACGAGGACGACGTCGAGAAGCTCGTTCTCGTCGAGCCGCCGGGGCGACCTTTGTCGTGCGCCGTGTAGCCGGTTTCCTCCTCGAGCTCGCGGCGAGCCGCGGTCTGCGGAGCCTCGCCTTCGTCGACGAGGCCTCCCGGAAACCCGATCGTGACGGAATCGGCACCGTGCCGGTATTGCCGCGCAAGGACGAGGCACTCGACTCCGTCCTCGCGCCGCACGGGAGTGATGACGTTGCACCAGTCGGGCGAATCGACGAGGGTGTAGTCCGCCTCACGGCCATCCGGCGCGGAGCGCGTCGACGTATGCACGGTGAAGATCATCGCGTCGTGGACGGCGCGGGACTCGATCTCCCGCCACCGCAGGTGCTCGTCGTTGGATCGCTGCATGGGGCACGATATCTGTTCCGCGGTATTCTGGGAAGGATGCCTGCCGCGCTTGCTCCCTCGCTTCACGGATGCCTATCTTTGGCTGAGGTTGGACACCCGCAGGTGGGAGGGCCGAGATGAAGGTTTTGGTGATCGGCGGCACAAGTTTCTTCGGGCTGCGCATCGTTGAGAAGCTCGTCGAGCGCGGAGATGACGTCACCGTGTTCTCGCGGGGGCAATCGCGTCCGGCGATCCTCGGCGAAGTGTCGCACATGGCGGGCGATCGGAACGACGAAGAGGGGTTTCGCGAGTCGCTCGCGTCCGGCGATTTCGACGCAGTGATCGACAACATCGCCTTCACCGCCGACCATGCGCGGCTTGCGTACGACACATTGCGCGGCCGGTGCGGGCAGTACCTGGTCTGCTCGAGCGTCTCGGTCTACAAGGATGTGCCGCGCTATCGGGTGCTCTACGAAGAGGAGGCTGATCTCACCAAGCGGGTCGGCGAGGCGTACGGTGACGGCAAGCGCGCGCTCGAGGAAGTGTTGTGGGACAAGTCTGCCGACGACCTGCCTGTCACCGTCTTCCGCCCGACCGTCGTCGAGGGCCCGCGTGATCCGGCCATGCACGCATGGTACTACCTCCAGCGCTTCCTCGACGGGGGGCCGGTACTGATTCCCAGGGAAGTCCCGGACATCCTGCTCCGAATCGTCTTCGCCGAAGACGTCGCGAACGCCTTCATCGCGGCGCTCGCCAACGAGGCGGCGTACAATCGCGTCTACAACCTCGGCGGGGAAGAGATCTTCACGCTCTACGACTATGCGGACATGGTGCGCACGGCGGCCGACAGCAGCTCCCCGATCGTCGCATGCCCGGTCGCCGAGGCCCGTCGTGCCCCGGGACTCGAGAGCTTCAGCCCGGGCTACCTCGGATTCGACTCTATCCCCGACATCGCCGCCGCGCGGCGTGACCTTGGCTATCGTCCGGCGCCGGTGCAGCAGCGGATTGACGAGACGGTCGCCTGGATCCTCTCGCTCGAGCGCCGGCCGGACTCGCGCGGATACGCCTCGCGGGACGCCGAGACCACGTTCGCGCGGTCGCTCCTGGGACCGCACGGGTAGACCTGTTTGACCGGAGTCGCCTGACGTGGCAGGATATGCCCCATGATCTTCTTTCTCGACACCGCAGACCTCGCCCAGATTGAGGAGGTCAAGCGACTCGGCCTGCTCGACGGAGTTACGACGAACCCCACTCACGTAGCGAAGACGGGGGCAACCCCGCGGGAGCTCTACCCGGAGATCTGCCGCGTCGTCGACGGACCGGTCAGCCTCGAGGCCGTGGGGCTCGAGGCCGACGCGATCGTCGAGGAGGGCCGCCAACTCGCATCGATCGCCGACAACGTCGTCGTCAAGGTGCCGGTCATCAAGGAGGGCCTCATCGCGGTCAACCGGCTTGCCGCCGAAGGCATCAGGACCAACGTGACCACGACGTTCTCCGCCTCGCAGGCGCTCCTCGCGGCGAAGGTGGGAGCGACGTATATCAGCCCCTTCGTCGGCCGGCTCGACACGATCTCACACGACGGCACGGAGGTCGCACGCCAGATCCGGCGGATCTACGACAACTACGGATTTGAGACGAAGCTGCTCGTCGCCGCGGTCCGCCACCCCATGCACGTGCTCGACGCCGCGCTCATGGGCGCCGACGTCTGCACAATGGCCTACGACGTCATGCTCCAGCTCTACGAACACCCATTGACCGACGCGGTCATCGAGCAGTTTCTCAAGGACTGGGAACGGGTGCCGCGATGACGGCGAAGAAGCTGTACCTCGAGGGTCGGTGGGTCGGTACCGACGATTCGTTCGAAGTGATCGATCCGGGCACCGGCCGGGCGATCGCCACCGTTGCTTCGGCCGGGCCTGATCTCACCAGGAGCGCGATCAAGGCAGCCGCAGCGAGTCTTCCGGGCTGGAGGGGTCTCACCGGACTCGCGCGGGGCGATTATCTGCTCGCCGTTGCCGAGGCTCTGCGCACGCGCGGTGAGGAGCTTGCGCGCACGATCACCCGCGAGAACGGCAAACCGCTGCGCGAGAGCCGGGGCGAGGTGAGCGTCGCGATCGACCACCTCCGTTGGTTCGCGGAGGAGGCCCGCCGGGCCTACGGTCGTGTCGTACCGCATCAGGCCGACGGCAAGCGGCACCTCATCCTCAAGCAGTCGATAGGGGTGGCGGGACTGATCGCGCCCTGGAACTTCCCGCTCGTCCTCTCGGTTCGAAAGGCCGCCCCGGCGCTCGCCGCGGGGTGTACGGCGATCCTCAAGCCCGCGCGCCAGACACCGCTGTGCGCGCTCGTGCTGGCCGAATGCTTCGAACAGGCGGGCATCCCGCCCGGGGTCTTCCAGGTGATCGCCGGGCCCGCCGAGCCGATCGTCGATGAGTTCATGGAGAATCCCGCGGTGCGCAAAGTCAGCTTCACCGGCTCCACCGAGGTGGGGAAGCTGCTCATCGCAAAATCGGCGGCGACGGTCACTAACCTTTCGCTCGAGCTCGGCGGGCACGCACCGCTCCTGGTGTTCGCGGATGCCGACCTCGACCTCGCCGTAGAGGGAGCACTCGTGACGAAGTTCCGCAACACGGGTCAGTCGTGCATCGCCTCGAACCGGGTCTACGTCGAGCGGCCCGTCTACGAGGCGTTTCTCGAAGCCTTCGCTGAGCGCACCGCCGCGCTCAAGGTCGGCTACGGACTCGACGAGAGCTCCGACGTCGGACCCGTGGTCAACGAGGCGGCGCTCGAGAACGCGCTTGCCCACATCGACGACGCGCGGTCGTCGGGGGCTCGCGTGCTCTGCGGCGGGCGCGCGAGGGAGGGGGCTGAGGGGTTCTTCCTCGAGCCGACCGTCATCGCCGACGTTCCCGCCGGCGCACTCTGCATGCGCGAGGAGACGTTCGCCCCAATCGCGCCTGTCGTTCCCTTCGACAGCGAGAGCGAGGTGATCAGGAGCGCGAACGATACGCGTTACGGGCTTGCCGCGTACGCGTATACGAGAGACCTCAACCGTGCATGGCGACTCGCGGAGCTCCTCGAGGCGGGCACAATCGGTCTGAATGACGCGGTCCCCTCGACGAGCAACTGCCCCTTCGGCGGCATGAAGGAGAGCGGCCTCGGCCGGGAGCTCGGCGCCGAGGGCATGGAAGCGTTCCTCGAAACGAAGCACCTGTCGATCGGCGGGGTCACCGGCTCGCCGTGACGGGTGATCGCGCCGGTCGATTTCCGGCCGCGACTTCCACGACGAACCTCGCGCCCGGGCCGTGGCGGGCCGCCTCCACCCTGATCAACCCACCGTGCAGCCGCACGAGTTCCGCCGCGATCGCGAGCCCGAGGCCGCTGCCGCCGGCGGCCCGATCGCGGGCATCGTCGAGACGGACGAAGCGGTCGAAAATCCGTTCGCGATCCGCCTGGGGTATGCCCGGGCCCTCGTCCTCGACCCAGAGCTCGCCGTGTTCGTCTGCCTTCGACTCGGCGCCGAGCGTAACGGTCCCGCCTTTCGGCGAGTATCGGATCGCGTTGCCAAGGAGGTTTGCGAGAACCTGCTCCATCCGAGCCGGGTCGATCCACGCCCGGCAGCCCTCGCCCTCGATACGGAACTGAACCCCGTGGGCGGCGGCCGCCGGTTCGAAGGCGGCCTTGAGCCGGCCCAGCATCTGTCGCGTGTCCACCGCCTCGAGGTCGATCGAAATACGCCCCGACTCGAGCCGTGAGAGCGTCTGCAGGTCACCGACGAGCCTCTGCATCCTGTCAATCCCTGCCTGCAGCGCGCCCCATTGTTCGTCGCCAGGCGCGTAGACACCGCCGGCGAGCATCTCCACACGCGCGGAGAGAAGCGAGAGCGGCGTGCGCAGCTCATGCGCGGCATCGGCCACAAACCGGCGTCTGGTCTCCTCCTGCGCCTCGATCTCCGCTGCCATGGTGTTGAACGCTGCGGCCAGATCCGAGAGCTCGTCGCGCCGGGGCGGAACCCGCACCCGCGTACGGTACTCACCGCGAGCCATCGCGCTCGCCGCACCGCAGAGGGCACGAAGCGGCCGCGAAAGCCATCTGGTCCACAGCAGCGATGAGACGGCCGTAGCGACGAGCACGACGAGCGCGGTGATCCACGCGGCGGTTCGACTCGTCCGGACGAAGAGCTCGCGCAGCGGATTGGCATCAGGGTGGACCATCGACCCAACGAAGAGATACCCCACCGGTCGTTCGACGTCGCCAATGGGAACCGCAAGATCGAGATCGCTCCTTCGCATCTCGACGGTTCTCGCTCCCACGTTGCGCGCGGCGAGCACCTCGCCCGTCCGCGAAAGGATCAGGATCGGCTGATCGAGAAGAGCGTGCAGCTCGTGGTCAACCGCCGGTAGTCGCCGGGCCATGGGTCCCCGCATCATCGGCATGTGAGGGAGCTCACGCGCATCGCCGAGCATCGCGAGGAGCCCGTCCCACGACCCTCGCTCGCGCTGGAAGCGCGCGATCCAGGGCGCAAGCTGTACCGCGGTCGCCTGGTCTGCCCGCTGCCCGGCCGCGGTAGCCTGGGCCTCGGTCACCGAGAGGAGGACCACGATAAAGACGCCGAGCCCGAGCACGGCGGTCAGAAGGTGGCTCACTACGAGCCGCGGCGCGATCCGCGATCTCACTGGTCCTCCAACCGGTAGCCCACCCCACGGACCGTGACAATTCTGCGTGGTCGCTTCGGGTCGGCTTCGATACGCTTGCGGATATTCTTCACGTGTACATCGATGGTTCGCTCGTACCCTTCGAACCGCTCACCCTGCACTGCCTCGAGCATCCGGGCGCGGGTGAAGACGCGGCCGGGAGCCGAGGCAAGAAGGTAGAGCAGGTCAAACTGCAGCGCGGTGAGCTCCACGCTCCGGTCATCGACGTACACCTCGCGTCGGTCCGGGTCTATTCGCAGGTCGGCGACGCGAAGCGTTCGTCCGGACGGCGCCTGCCCCTCGCGACGAACCGCGCCTTCGGTTCGCCTCAGAACAGCCTGGATCCGAAGCGCGAGCTCCGGCAGGCTGAAGGGCTTGACCAGGTAGTCGTCGGCCCCGGAGAGAAACCCGGCAAGCCGATCTTCTTCTTCGCCACGTGCGGTCGTGACGACGACTGGAATCGCCGTCTGCGAGACGATGGTGCGAGCCACGTCAAGGCCGGCGAGGCCCGGAAGGTTGAGGTCGAGGACCACTATATCCGGTGGGTCTGCGAAGACCGAGCGCACCGCCGACGGACCGTCGTAGACGGACACGGTCTCGAATCCGCGCGAAGCGAGGAAATCGCAGATCATCGCATTGAGCTCCGCCTCATCCTCGACAATGAGCACGCGTTCGGCCATAGTCTACTATGCAAGGAATGGGGCGCCCCGTCCATTGGGGCGCCCTGCGGCTTGCTTCCTCAGCGGCGACCGCGCATCCGGTCACGCGGCGAGGCGGCCGACGGCTGCCTTGCGCCCATCCCCATGTGACCGTGCGTCGGCATCACGTAGCGTGTTCCGTCCACCTCGATCGTGCGCACCATGACGATGGTGGTTGTTCCGAGCAGGTCGCGCGAGGCACGCTCCACGAGATAGCCTGACACGGTCACCTCCTGCCCGTTCACTACGTCGAGCTCCGCGCTCAGAGCGGGGGCGATCCGCAGCGTGTACTCCCGGCCGGCTGACTCGAGCGCGGGAAGCTGGTCACGCTCGAGCTGGAGTCGGCCGGTCAGCTCGACCTCCTCTGGCTCGGTGACGTTGGGGCCGCCGAACGATCCCGCTGCTCCGCCGTGCATCTGAGCGCTCGCAACCAATGCGACGGCTGCCATGAGCCCTACTATCAGTACCATACGACGTTTCATAGATCCTCCTGTATCGTATCTGTGCATAGATTACCGCGATCGTGTGAATAGAATGTAAACGGAAGCTGTTGATTTCCTGACTCAGCCGCCGGCGGCCCGGGTGATGCGATCCCGAAGCGCTCGTCCGACGCCGCCGTCGGGCGGCAGGATCGCGACGATGGCGTCGCATCCCTCTTCGTCGAGTTCCACCAACCAGCGGTAGAGCCCGCGTGCATAGTGGCGGACGTCCGCTGCCTCGCGGACGATGGTCGGATTCGCGTCAGCCAACGACCCGACGGCCGCGGCAACCGTGGCGGCGTCCGGGGAGACGCCGATGACCGCCACGCCCCGGCTTCCATCCGCAACCGATCGCACGAGGCGTGATCGCAGCCGATCGAGCGACTCGAGCTCGGGATCGTGGGCGATCACGGTCGCGCGCGGGCGGTAATGGCCGTGCTTGAGTCCCGGAGAGGCAGGCCGGTCGATGCGGCCCACGCCGGTCAGATCCTCGATCTCCGCGTCAGGAACCGCTTGCCGCAGGTCGTCCGCACTTACCGCCCCCGGCCGAAGTATGACAACGCGACTCCCGCTCACGGAGGCGACCGTCGATTCGAGCCCGACTTCGCACGGTCCGCCATCCAGGTACGATACGTCGCGGATACCGCCGGCGGCGGCACGGTCCGCCGTGCTGCCTGTCGCCCGTGCAAGACTCGCCTGCGCCATGGCGAGCGTCGTCGGGCTCGGTTCGCCCGACCGATTGGCACTCGGCGCAGCAACCGGGCAGCGACACGAAGCAAGCAGAGCCCGCGCGATCGGGTGGCTTGGGATCCGCACCGCGACGGTGTCGAGCCCGGCTGTCACTGCCCGGGGCAGCGAACGATGCGCCGGCAGCACGAGCGTGAGCGGTCCCGGCGCGAAGCGCTCGAACAGCGCGGTCGCAACGGGCGAGAGGCACGCCACCACGTCTTCAATCAGGTTGGTCGATTCGAGATGGACGATCAGCGGATTGTCCGCCGGTCGGCCCTTGGCGGCGAAGATCCGCGCCACAGCCTCCTCGTTTCTCGCGTCGGCCCCCAGACCGTAGACCGTCTCCGTGGGGAAGACGACGAGTCGCCCGTCGCGAATCGCCTGGGCTGCGTCTCGTATCTGCTCCGCGGAAGCCATTGCCTTCATCGTTGCGCCGAAAGGTACTATACTGCAACGGCTATGGGTACTGCGGACAAACCGGATGGAAATCTGATCGCCGGAAAGCGTCTTCGTCTCGATCTGCTGAGCAAGCTCTCCCGACGACCGCGACTCTACTCCGGCAGCGGCCGAAGCTTCTGGACCGACTCCTACGTATCGGATCACGTGCTCGACGCCCATCTCGACCCGCATACCGACGATGCCTCTCGCCGGCCAGCGCACATCAGCGCAACGGTGGAAAGGATTCTCGAGCACTACCGACCCGCAGAAGGGCTCACCGGCCCGGACCGGCTCCAGCCGCGTCTTCTCGACATCGCCTGTGGTCCCGGCCTCTACGCCGAGCAGTTCGCTGCCCGCGGATTCGACGTCACCGGCATCGACTACGCCGATGTCTCGATCAACTACGCCCGCGAGCAGGCGCGGAAGCAGGGGCTCACGATCAACTACATCCAGGCGGACCTCACCGAGGCCGACCTCGGCGGCCCCTATGACGTGATCACCTTCATCTACGGGGAGTTCTGCACGCTGACCGAACGACAGCGAAGCTCATTGCTGAGGCGGGCGTCCACAGCGCTGCGTCCCGGCGGGTTGATGGTCTTCGATGTCTTCACTGAGGCGTACGTGCGACGCAACCGCGCGTGCGACGAGTGGCACGTAACGCTCAAGGACGGTTTCTGGCAGGATGAACCGCACCTCGTCCTCCTCCAGCACTTTCACTACCCGGCGGACTCGGCAAGCGTCGCGAGGTACACGCTCGTAGAGGAATCGGGAGACTACCGTCAGTTCAGTGTCTGGTGGCGGCATTTCACCGCCGCGGACATCACGAAGATGCTCGAGAAGAGCGGATTCGCCGTGGAGGCACTCTACGGGTCGTTGTGGGGCGACCGGTTCGACAGCCGCAGCGAATGGATCGGCGTCTACGCGCGAAAGCCGGCCTGACCCGCCGGGACTACCTGACCTGGATGTAGATGTCTCCGTTCTCCTCGACCCGCGTCTCGAACGTTCGTACCGGCCGTGTCGCCGGGTAATCCTTCACCGCTCCGGTCCGCACGTCGAAGCGCGAACCGTGCTTGGGGCAGAAGACGTCACCGTCGAGCACCATTCCTTCGGCGAGCGGTGAGTACTCGTGCGAACAGACGTTGTCGAGGCAGTAGACGCCGTCCTCGAGCTTGAAGATCGCGTACTCCCTCCGCTTGTGGCGGAAAAGATAGCCGGTCCGGAAGTCGTCGATATGGCACGCTCGCACCCACTTGGCCAACTACAGTTCCTCAGGGGTCCGCGCGATGATCAGGGCTCGAAGCTCGTCCTGGATGGACTCCGGAGTCTGCCTGATCAAGTCCTCGAAGTGTCCCTCAACGAGCATGCGCAACGCTTCGGTCGCGCTGTAGCCGCGCGTACCGAGGTAGAACACCTGGTCGGGATCGATCTTCCCGGTGGTCGAGCCATGGCTGCACCGCACATCGTCGGTCTTTATGTTGAGCGACGGGATCGAATCGGCGCGCGCCGACTCTCCGAGAATGAGATTCTTGTTCGTGAGATAGGCATCCGTTCCGCGCGCCGTTCCGTCGACCTGGATGAGCCCCTGGTAGATCGCGTGGCTTTCATCGCCCACGGCGCCGCGGTAGTGTGCCCGGCTCGTCGTGTGGGGCGCACGGTGCTGCTGAACCGTCCGCACGTCCATGTGCTGCTCATCAACCGCGAAGTAAAGGCCGTTGAGCACGGCGTCGGCTCCCGGACCGGTCAACTCGGACACATACCTCGTCTTGACGAAGTCCGCACCCAGCGCGGCATCGGTCCGGTGGATGTGCCCGTCGCGCCCGACGTTTCCCCGATCGTTTCTGAAGACCAGGGCTTCGTCGTTCATCTGCATGAGGTCCGTGTAGTGCAGCCTCGCCCCATCGCCCACGAGCAACTCGCTTCCGTCGACGAGCAGCACCTCCCCTTCCTCCGTGCTCGAGATCCGACGCACAACCGTCGCCGAGGATTCCTGCTCGAGCACGACTACGAGATGCGGGGCGTACACCACCTCGTCACCGGCATACGCAAGAGCGACCTCGAACGGTTCGTCTATTCGGACCCCGGCCGGTACGTAGAGCACGACGGGGTTCGAAACGATCGCGAAGTGCCAGTACTGGAGTCGGTTGTCGGCGATCGCGAGCGAGCGTTCCATCGCACCGCGCACCGCCTCGACCATCGCGCCCTTCGCTCGGTCGCCCCCCGTACGCGACGCATCACCGAGGCACGACGCCAGGTCACCGAACACGACACCGGCATCGCGCAGATCGTCCCGCACGCGCACCTCGCGCGCCGCCCCGGAATCGACTTCCAGCCGGCCGGCGATGCCTTCACGCAGGGGCGTCTCGCTTTCCGGTGCGACGAGTGGCGGCAAAGCCGCCTCGATACACGTCCGAGGAAATCTGTACAGGTCAAACTCGAACGGGCTCAGGTTCGTCCGACGCCACTCCTCTTCGCTCGTCGTCGGCCACTCACTCGCGTTGAACTTCCCGAGCGCAGCGGCCCGCAGGTCGACGAGCCAGTCCGGGCCCGGGAGCATCCGCTGGAACTCTCCGATCTGCTCGACGGCTGCAAGATCGCCGGTTGTCGTATCGTTCATGGTTCGCAAGGCCGGGCTCACCCGACCGATCCTTCCATCTCGAGCTCGATCAGCCGGTTGAGTTCGACTGCGTATTCCATCGGCAATTGCTTCACCAGCGGATCGAGGAAGCCGTTTACGATCATCATCGAAGCTTCCTCCTCACTGAGCCCGCGCGACATCAGGTAGTACAACTGCTGTTCGCTGATACGGCTGACGCGTGCCTCGTGCTCGATGCTCACGTCCTCCGCATTGATGTCCATATAGGGGTACGTGTTACTCGTGGAGTCAGCGTCGAGGATGAGCGCGTCGCAGACGACGTGGCTTCGAACGTTCCGCAGGCCCGGGTCTACCTTCACCTGTCCGCGATAGGTCGAAACGCCGCCGTCCTTGCTGATGCTCTTCGATGTCACGACCGAGCTCGTGTTCGAGGCTGCGTGCACCATCTTCGCCCCGGTATCCTGTTCCTGTCCCTTGCCCGCGAAGGCAATGGAGAGAACCTCGCCGTGCGCCCCTTCTCCCATCAGGTACACCGACGGGTACTTCATCGTCCGCTTGCTTCCGATGTTCCCGTCGACCCACTCCACCGTCGCTCGCTCGTGCGCGACGGCGCGCTTGGTCACCAGATTGTAGACATCGCTCGACCAGTTCTGAATGGTCGTGTACCGAACCCGAGCTCCGGGCATCGCGACAATCTCGACCACTGCGCTGTGCAGACTGTCGGTCGCGTAGATAGGCGCGGTGCATCCTTCGATGTAGTGCACGAAGGAGCCTTCATCGGCGATGATGAGCGTGCGCTCGAACTGCCCGAAGTTCTGGCTGTTGATCCGGAAATACGCCTGGAGCGGGATGTCGACGTGGACGCCAGGAGGGACGTAGACGAAGCTGCCCCCCGACCAGACGGCCGAGTTCAGCGCGGCGAACTTGTTGTCCGAGTAAGGGATGATCGTACCGAAGTACTTCTTCACGAGCTCCGGATACTCCTGCACGGCACTCTCCGGGTCGGAGAAGACGACGCCCTTGTCAGCGAGCTGCTGCTGGAGGTTGTGGTAGACGACTTCCGAGTCGTACTGCGCACCGACGCCGGCCAGGAACTTGCGTTCTGCCTCCGGTATCCCAATCCGCTCGTACGTCTCCTTGATCGACTCCGGAACGTCTTCCCAGCTCTTGTACTTTGCCTCGCTCGGCTTGGCGTAGTAGAAGATATCCTCGAAGTTGAGATCGCTGAGATCCGCCCCCCAGTTCGGCATGCTCTTCTTCAGAAACTCCTCAAGACTTCGCAGCCGAAACTGGCGCATCCAGTCGGGTTCATTCTTGTGCTCACTGATCGCGTTGACCACTGCAGGGCTCAGCCCCTTTTCGGTCTTGAAGACGCTGCTGTCCGGGTAGGAGAACCCGAACTGGTAATCGCCGATTCCAACGCCGTTCTTGTCTTTCCGGTCGGTTGTGCTTGTCTGAGAGCTCATCGTGCCTCCTCGAGTGCATCTTCTGGTGAACCGAACTGCTCACGCACCCAGTCGTAGCCGTGCGCCTCGAGCGTGTGGGCGAGCTGCTCGTCTCCGGAGGTGACCACCCGTCCCTGGTACATCACATGTACGTGGTCGGGCCTCACGTGCTGAAGGATCCGCTGATAGTGTGTGATGATGAGCGCGCCGAATTCGGGGCTCCGCAGGTGGTTCACGCCTTTCGCGACGACCTTCAGCGCGTCGATGTCCAGACCGGAGTCGGTCTCGTCCATCACCGCGAAGCGCGGCTTGAGCATCAGCATCTGCAGGATCTCCATGCGCTTCTTCTCACCGCCGGAGAATCCTTCGTTCAGATAACGGTTGATGAACTGCTGGTCCATCTCGAGGAAATCCATGCTCCCGCGCAGATCCTTGATGAAGCCTTTCGCGCGAAGATCCTCGCCGTCGAAACGGATCTCGGCTGCACGTTTGAGAAAACGCCCCACCGTCACGCCGGGTATCTCGACCGGGTACTGGAAGGCGAGGAAGAGCCCGAGCCGGGCCCGTTCGTCCACGTCCAGCTCGAGTATGTTCTCCCCGTCAACGAGAATCTCCCCGCCGGTCACCTCGTATGCCGGGTGGCCGAGGATGACGTTGCTGAGCGTGCTCTTCCCCGAGCCGTTCGGACCCATGAGCGCGTGGATCTCTCCGGTGCTCATGGACAGGTCGATCCCTTTGAGTATCTCCTTCCCTTCTATCTTTGCCCGCAGGTCTCGTATCTCGATCTTCATCCGTACTCTCCTAGATGGGGTATCCGAGCTGCAACCGGGCCTCTTCGCTCATGAAGTCGAGGCTCCACGGTGGGCTCCACACGAGATTCGTGCGAACGTCGTCGATCCCGGTCGCCTCACTCACCTCTCGCTGAATGTCCGCGACAATGGTATCCGCGAGCGGGCACCCTGGTGATGTCAGGGTGAAATCGATCTCGATGTGGTCATCGAAGGCCTCGACCCGGTAGACGAGTCCGACATCAACGATGTTGAGCCCGATTTCCGGATCGATAACCCGGGTCAGCGCGTCGAGAACTTCACCTTTTGTCGCCATATCCACCCCTATTTATGATCATTATACTCAGGAATTATCCAGCCGTCAACGGTCCTGCTCTTCACCAAAAACTACGCAAATCCGGTTCGCACGGCTACCGCCCCGGGCGTATACTGCATCTGTGCAGACGATGATCGTTCTTTGCCATCCGTATGAGCGCAGCTTCTGTCGGGCGATCGCCGACGAGCTGCACGCGGCGATGCGCAGGTCGGGTGACGGTGATCCGGCCGAGGGCGACGAGTCATCGATCTTTCACGATCTGTACGCCGAGCAACCCGATCCCGTGCTGACCGGGGCGGAGATCGCGCGTCGCTTCAGCCTCGACGAGCAGATTCAGGCCTACACCGACGAGTGCGAGCGCACGGACCTGATGTGCGTCGTCCACCCCGATTGGTGGAGCGGCCCGCCGGCGCTTCTGAAGGGCTGGATCGAGCGGGTATTCCGTCCCGGCGTCGCATACGACTGGGAGGGCGAAGAGTTCAGCGAGAAACGGCACGTGCCGTTGTTCGTTGCGAAGAGGCTCGCGGTCTTTGTGACCACCGATCGGCCGATCGACGAGCCGCCCGAGCCGATCGAGGGCTTCTGGCGAGCGCTCGCCGACTACTGCGGAATGCAGCTCGTGCGTTTCAGCGTCTATACGGACCTGAGGCATTCCGGCCACCGCCGGCGCCGTGAATGGCTCGAGGAGGCGCGGAAATGGGCAAAGGGAGATCACAATGGTTGAACTGCTGTTCTGGCGTCACGCGAAAACGGAGAGCGGGCATCCGCCCCTGACTGATCGGCAGCGGCAACTCCTGCCGGTTGGTCGGGATGACGCGCGAGAGATGGGGCGCATCCTGGCATCACGGGGCCTCGCTCCTGAGGTGATCCTCTGTTCCGACGCCGTACGCGCCCGGGAGACCGCGGACGAGGCGCTCGGATCGTTGGTGCCGGAGCCCGGACGTTTCGATCTGCCCGAGCTGTATGATGCCGGCTCCGGTGACTATCTGAGGGTCATCGGAGTCTACGGAGGATCCGCGAGGCGCCTGATGATCGTGGGGCACAATCCGGAGATCGAATCGTTTGTCTCGCGCGTAGCGGCCAGGGACATCGACATGAAGGCCGGAGCCCTTGCCGTCATCGAGGCCGACGCAGACCATGCAGGCGAGATCGGCAGCGGCACCGCGATGGAACTGAGAACCGTGCTCGTCCCATCGCGGCTTCGTTCCAGCTGAGCGTCCGGTCGAGCTCGCCGCCGAGCGCCTCAGAAGCCGCCCCACGTGAGCCTGGTGCCGAGCACCGGCGCGTACCGCGCGCTCGATATCAGTTGTGCCGGATCGAGGCTGCCGACCGCCTGCATACCGCCGTAGACGCTGACCTGAAACCAGGGCAGCAGCGTGAGCCCGGCCTCTGCGGCGGCCTCGGCGAGGTAGCCCACTCCCACCGGTGAGCTGACGAATGAGGAGTTCACGTACCCGACGCCGGTCCAGAGGTTGACACTCAACGCCAGGGAACCGGATCGCAGCTGTCGCCCGGACATCACTCCGCCGAACGCTCCAACCAGTTCGCTGGTGTGCGTGTCGTGAATCACCAGCCCGAACCCGCCGTGGCGTGCGCCGCCGCGGTCGACTCCGTACCCGTAGCCCCCGGTGATCCGCACGTCACGATCGACGTTCGAGTACTCCTGGACCGGGTAGTACGCGCCCTGAAAGACGCCCCCGCCGCCGCGTGCCCAAACACCCGAGACGACGAGAACCGTAAGCACGAGTAATCCGATGTGTCGTTTCATTGTTGCTCCTGAACCTGAAACACCACTCCGTCGCGATGCTGTCACTCGGGTTCATCTCGGGTACACTGCCTCTGTGAAACGCGAGAGCCTCTATCGCCGGAGCACTCGGACGACGACCCGCGTTCAGGAAATCGTCCGGGTCATGGTCAAGTACGGACTCACCGAGTGGGTCAGAATGCTCCGTCTCGACCGATTCGTTCCGGGCGTCGGCCCGCTCCTGCCGCGTCGCCGCGCGCGCCAAGTGCCCAAAGGCGCGACCCGGTGGGAGATCGTCCGAATGGCGCTCGAGGAGCTCGGTCCGACATTCATCAAGATCGGGCAGCTCCTGAGCAATCGAACGGACATCCTCCCGATCGAGCTCATCCAGGAGCTGACCCGTCTCCAGGACGAGGTACAGCCGATTCCCAGGCGACTCGTGCTTCGCGCGGTCGAGGACGAGCTCGGACGCCCGATCGAGGACGTGTTCGTGGAGTTCGACCGGGAACCGGTTGCATCGGCTTCGATCGCGCAGGTTCACCGCGCGGTGCTGAAGAGCGGCGAGCTGGTGGGTGTGAAGCTCCAGCGGCCGGGTATCGAGTCGAAAATCGAGACCGATCTCGACATCGTGGCCTACTTCGCGAGGCTCGCCGAACGCTACATTCCCGCGTCGCGCTACCTTGGTCCCTCGTCGGCGGTAAAGGAGTTTCGCAAGTATATCCGCCGGGAGCTCGACTTCAGCCGCGAACGGCAAAACATGGAGCGATTCGCCACGCTCTTCGCGAAGCGCCCTCAGATCAAGGTTCTCGCGACCTATCCCCGCTTCTCGACCAAACGCCTGCTCATCATGGAGTACGCCGAAGGAGTGAAGATTCGCACCGCTCTCGACGGGAAGGAGGCAGTCGAGACGTTCGGCTTTGACCCAAGGGCGGTCGCCGAGAACGGCGCGGAGCTGATGCTCGAACAGATCCTGATTCACGGGTTCTTCCACGCGGATCCGCATCCTGGGAACATCATGATACTGCCCGACAACGTGTTGTGCTTCCTGGACTTCGGTCTCGTGGGCCGCCTGCACGAAGAGGAGCGCGACCATCTCGCCTCCGCGATCACCGGAATGGTTCGTCGCGACGGCGCGAAAGTGACCGACTCGATTCTCCGCCTCACTCGCTGCAGTCGTGCGCTCGACTACGAGGAGCTCGTCGACGAGGTGCAGGAGCTCGTCGACGATTACCTCGATCGCTCGCTCAAGGACATGGACATCGCCGTGCTCTTCTCCGACCTCATAGGGCTCGTCGTTTCGCACGGGTTGACGGTTCCAACGAGCCTCATGATGGTCGCCAAGGCACTCCTGACGATAGAGGGGGTGGGTCGAAACCTCTACCCTGACTTCACCCTCCAGCCTGTTCTCGAGGGACTCGCGCGCCGCCTCGTCGTGGAGAGGCTGCGTCCGGCGAGACTCGCTCATCAGGCCTCGACGGTTGGCCTCGACTATCTCGAGCTGCTACGGAATCTTCCGTCGGATCTCTCCGGCGTATCCCGCCAGCTGCGAACCGGCCAGCTGACGATCGGCTTCCGACTCCGCGGGCTCGAACCGCTTCGCAACACGCTCGACAACATCGGCTACCGCCTGATATTCGGAATCGTGCTCGCCGCACTCATGATCAGCTCCGCGTTGATCATCCATGCGAGACTGCCACCGCTGTGGAACGACATTCCGCTCATCGGCCTTGCCGGCTTCGGCGTTGCCGGGATTCTCGGCCTCGGCTTCCTGTTCAGCATCATCTCGCGGGTCTTCAAACGGCGGTAGCCGGCGGCGCTGCGCGTCGCGCTCGTCAGTCCGGCAGGTGGTGCAGCGCCACGAGACGCTGCGCGAGCAGACGTGCGAGGAGGATGCCGTAGTGTGGGTTGTGGCGTATCGCCTGGACGAACTGATCCTTGTCGAGCCGAAGCAACAGCCCTTCTGAAGCCGCCGTGACGGTAGCCGACCGACGGTTGTTGACGAGGAAGCTCATCTCGCCGACGAACACGTCCGCCGGAGTCAATGTGGAGACATGTCGTCCGGCCGCGGTCACATCGTAGCTGCCGGACACGATGTAGTACAGGTGCGTGGAGGTTTCGCCCTCCGTGAACACCTTGTCTCCGGCGACCACTCGCACCTCCTCGACCTCGCTGAAGGCGCGCGGAATCAGCGGGTCGTCCGCGGGATTGTGATCGAGACGGATGGTTACCTCGTTGCCGGTCTCGTTGTAGCTCAGTTCGTCGATATACGCGCGCGCCATCAGAATGCCTCGCCCGTGCGCCTCCTGCAGCCCCGCCTCGCCCACCGGAGCACGGTACACCCGCCAGTCGAACCCAGCACCCTGGTCGCGGATCGTGACCATCGTTTCGCGAGGGGAGATGCGGTAGGAGAGGAAAACACGACGCAACCCGATGTCGGGATCTCGCAGACGGGCGCGGATCAGCTCGAGCGCGTCACCGTGCGCTTCGATATACGACGACTTCTCCTCATAGGTGATGCCGCAGTTGCCGTGCTCGACCGCATTCACGAGCAGTTCCATCAGCGCCACGTGAAACCGGTCCCGCCGTTCGTCCGTGATCATGTTCGCGTTGAACAGGAAGTTGGAGAGCAGACGTGAGTAGGTGATCAGCTCGAATGGATCATTGTCGAGTACGAACGACCCGGAGTGGTGCGCATGCAGCAGCTTGTGGATGTCTCGCTGGTAGACAATCTGATGATTGTCGCACAGGATGCGAAGTGCGCGGTACAGATAGTCCGACGCGAGATCGTAGGGGATCGTGGCCACGAGGTTCAGCCCTCGTGCCGCGGCCGCCGCATCCGCCTCCTCGGAGTCCTGGTACACTACAATCAGCGCCCCGAAGTGGAGCCACGGGTCTTCCTTCATCTCTTCAAGGATTCGGTACCCGTTGACGGCCTCCTCGTCGAGACTGATGACGGTGACGTGCGGAAACTCGAAATTCAGGAACCGCACCACCTGGTCCCAGGAGATGACGGAAGTCACTCCATAAAGACCGCCAAACCGGTCGGCGGCCTCGCCGGCGCGGTCGTGCAGCCACTGATCGCCGCTGAGTACGGCAAGCTCATTCATTCCGGCGCCCCTCACAATACCTATCGATACCGGCGCACGATTGAACGTGCGCTCGAAACGTAGCTTCCTCCGAACATATTCGCGTGGTTCAGCACATGGTAGAGGTTGTACAGCGGTACGCGCTCGGAATAGCCGCGGTCGAGCGGCCACTCCTCGCGGTAGGCGTGGTAAAACTGCGCAGGGAATCCGCCGAAGAGTTCGGTCATCGCGAGATCGGCCTCCCGATGCCCGAAGTAAACGGCCGGGTCGATGAGGACCGGGGCTCCCGACCCGTCGACGAGGTAGTTTCCGCCCCACAGGTCGCCGTGGAGCAGCGACGGATACTCCGGAGCCGGCAACAGCTCCTCAAGACGGGCAAGCACGCGATCAATCTCCTGCGCGAGTGAGGCGTCGATCACCCCCCGCTCGAGCGCGAGTTCGGCCTGAAAGCCGATCCGACGCTCGCGGAAGAAATCATGCCACGACGACATCCAGCCATTCGGCTGCGGCGTGGCCCCAATGTAATTATCGGTCTCGAACCCGAACCGTTCAGCCTGCTTCGCCCGGTGCATCGCCGCGAGCTGCGAGCCGAAGTCGCGGGCGAACCGCCGGCCGCGAGCGCTCTGCTCGATCCATTCCATGATGATGAACGACTCGCCTGCCCCTGACCACACGGCAGCAACCAGAGGAACGCGGGGACCTCCCGCGCGGCGAAGCGCTTCAAGGCCCGCAGCCTCAGAGCTGAACACCGGCGACGGCAGAGACGCGCTGCTCTTGACGAAGTACGACTCACCGGTCGAGACATCAACGCGTCTTCCTCCCGAAATGCACCCGCCCGACACGGCGGTCTCGGCCACGATGGAAGCCCCATCTCCGGTGATGCGCTGAATTGCCTGTTCTACGGTACGCGCGTCCCGGATCACGTCTCCTGCTCCAGCCACTCGGCAAGCGCCTCGCACGATCGGTCGACCATGTCGAACACTCGCTCGAACCCTTCAATGCCACCGTACCACGGATCGGGCACGTCGGGTGCTCGCTCGTCGTTCCCAAACTCCCCGAGCTTGCGTATCTCGACCGGTTTCCCGGCTGCAAGCGACCGCAGGGTCCGGAGGTGGCGATCGTCCATGCCGACGACCAGATCGAACCGCTCCATGTCCCGCGACGTTACCCGGCGTGCGCGGTGGTCGATCCGGACACCGCGTCGCGCGGCCGTCCGGCGCATCCGCCTGTCCGACTGCTCACCAAGATGATCGGCGACGGTCCCCGCGCTGTCGATCTCGTACCCGTCGTCGGAGCCTCGTTCGGCGAGTTTGCTTCTGAGCACCGCCTCGGCGAGCGGGCTTCGACAGATATTGCCGGTGCAGACAAAAAGGACTCGACGTACTGATCCCATCCTACTCCCCGGTTACCAGAAGTATCACGCCGGACTCCGGCGCGCTCAGAAGTGTCATCCGGTCTGTCCGGATGATATGCAGCTCTGACCCCGGGACAGCCGGTTCTCCACCTGCGGTGATCGCATCAGCATCAATCGTAAGGGTGCGCACCGGCCGCATTGGCGGAGCGAGCAGCTGATCGTAGACCGGTGCGAGGCTGACGACGATCGGAAAAGCCTCATCGGCAGGGTAGACGAGGTAGTGATGCCCGACGAGCTCGCTCGTCTCGATCCGCGCTACCGACGGCTCGGCTTCATCCCGCCCGACTCCGACGAAGCGGTAGAGACCCGAGCCCATGCCCTCTTCTCGAACCGCGGTGATCTGCGATATCGGCTCGCCGTCCTGCAGGTACTCTGCCGTTACGGCCTCCCCGCCGACACCGAGCGCCTCGACAAACACGAGCATGAGATACACCACCACGAACGGAAGAGACGCCGATCCCGCCATGCCCAGAATGTATCACACCTCGACGAAGCCGCGAAGAGCCCGCGGTACCGGCGTCCGCTCGAGTGATGATCGACCCTCGCGGGCATCATCGCAGACTGGCCAGTCGAACGCATACGCCGTAGCGACTGCGCCGATCAGACGTTCGCGCTCAGACTCGCGGACGGGCACCCGCAGCAACCGGCTCCCGGGTATCGCTGCGGCGATCCGGGGATAGAGAGACGGGTCGTGAAACCGGTCTGCGCACCCATTCACGATCGCTACCGGGCGGTCGACTCGTGGTCCGACGCTGCGGATATCCCAGTCCCGGAGCGCGATCGCCGCGGCGCGCCACTTGCCTAAGTCAGCCGCGTCGATGAATCGGGCTGCCCGCCTTCGCTGTAGACGCTCGCGCATCCCGGCGAGTACGAGCCGCTTCAGCGCTGGCCGCAGGACGGAGACGACCCCGGGGCTCGCGAGCGGCGCCACGTACCTGAGTACCCATCGTGGCATCCACAGGCGGGGCATCGGGTCGTAGAGGATCGTGACGGCGGGGCGCAGGACTCCGTCCGCGACTGCCTGCACCGCGACGGCCGCACCGAACGAGCTGCCGAGCAGAAGATAGCCGTCGTCGGGGAGCCCGAAGCGACGCGCGGCGCCTGCGACATCAGCGGCGATACGGCTCATCGTGAACCGGGCATGGGGCACGAGCTCACTGCTGCACTTCTCTCGCGTCTCAACGTAGAAGAGGTCAACAGCCTCGCCGATTGACTCGATAACATCCATGAAGCCCTCAATCGTCCCGCCCCACCCCGGCACGTAGAGAACAGGCAGTCCACGACGTTCGCCGAGAGCCGGCATGGCATACGCGGAGATAGCGCCGTCCCGCACGGGAATCGTCCACCGATCGCCGCTGTCCAACCGCGCTGAGGCGGCGACGCCCGGGTAGCGCTCGAGGAACCCGGATGCGTGATGATCCGGGACATCAAGACCGCCACGTTCCATCTACTGCGCGACCTCGTGCGCCGCCACGCGGCGTTGGCCACCGGAGATCAGCGTCGGCTCATGGATCGTCGGCCTTCTCCTTTCGACCTTCTCGATGCGCGCGAGCAGGAGCCGGCGCATGCGTTCACGCACGGCGGTGTGAGAATCGCGGTCTACGAGGTTCTCCAGCTCGTACGGGTCATGCCGGAGGTCGTAGAGATAGAGCTCGGTGTACGAGTCGGCAAACTCCGCCGACGGCCTGTCGGCGGGCCGCCCCGGGTCAACGTGCGATACGCCGTACTTCCAGCGGTGGGTGCGCACCGCGCGGCCGGTCTCCGCCTCGCTGATCTGCACGAAGACGTGATCGGGCCAGGATGCGCCCGCGGCTCGCCGGCCGGCGCCGGTTCGTGGCGCCTCGAGTAGGGGCATCGCGGAGAGTCCATGCATGCTCTCCGGAGACGCGATGCCGGCAGCGTCGAGCAGGGTTGGGGGGATGTCGACGATACTGAACAGCTCCTCAACGCGTCCGCCGCCAGCAAACCCGGGTCCTGCCGCGAAGCACGGCACCTTGATACTCGCATCGTGACAGCTGCGTTTGTACTCGCCGTTACGCGTCTTGAAGTGGTTGCCGTGGTCTGAGATGAAGAGGATGATCGTGTCGTCGAGCAGCCGCAGGCTTCGAAGGGCGTCCTCGAGCCGGCCGAGCGCCTCGTCGAGCCGCCGCACCATGCCGTAGTATCCCGGAAGGTGCCTCGCCGCCGAACCGCCGAGCGCCCGAAGATCCGGCGGAACCCAGGGATCGCCGTACGCCTGCTCGTAGCCGGTGGGAGCCGGATACGAGTCCACGTGGTTCTGGTGATGCGGCTCGATGTACGAGAGGAAGAGGAAGAACGGATCGTCACGGTGGTCGTTCACGTAGCGGATCGCAACGTCGGTCAGTCCGTCGACCCGGTACCCGGGAACGTGGTGTTTCCTCCCCTCCACGTCGTAGAGGTTCAGGTCGTAAGCGTCGGAGGTGAACTCGAGCACGTTCGACCCCATCCAGTAGTCGTAGCCGATCTGCTCGGCCCGGGGAACCGGCTCGTGCTCACTCAGGTGCCACTTCCCGATGTACCCGGTGGCGTATCCCGCCCCCTGAAAGGCCGCGGCGAGGCGCGGCTGGTCCGAGGCGAGTGGGATAGCGTTCGACCACACCCCGGTCGCCGACGCGAACTTCCCGGTCTGAAGCGTCGCCCGCGCCGGACCGCAGACCGGCTGACAGGTGAAGGTATTCGCGAAGTGCGTGCCGCAAGAGGCCATGCGATCGAAGTTGGGGGTGAGCCCCATTGGATTGCCGTGCAGTCCCGTGGTATCGGCACGCTGCTGATCGGTGAAGAAGACGATGACGTTTGGCCGACGTTGCGATCCACTCGTAGCGTTCATGGTGAACCCCCAAGCCATTCCTACCACGGAGCGAAGGCTTCTGCAACGTCGCCCCGCGGTGCCGGCGCCGCGAGCTGCTGTTCGAGTTGTGAAGCGCCCGGAACGTTCGCAGCGTATCAGGTGTATGGATGCAAACCCCGACCCGATCGCCAATCTCGCGCAGCAGTCGCTTGGCGTCTCGTACCTCTACCCGTACCAGCGTCTCGTCGTCGGAAACACGCTTGACGCGGACGAAGAGAACCGGTTCCAGGTGGTTGTGCTGCCCACCGGGAGCGGCAAGACGCTCTGCTTCACGCTGCCGATGCTCGTCCTCGAAGGGGTGACCGTCGTGGTCTATCCGCTCTTGGCGCTGATCGACGACCAGGCGCGTCGAGTGCGCGAGTCGGGTGTCACGGCTCGGGTCCTGCGCGGAGGGCAGAGTGCCGCCGAACGGGAAGCAATCTACGCCGAGGTACGGCAGGGCCGTGCAGGATGCCTGCTCACGAATCCCGAGGTGCTTTCGGGATCCCGGGTAAGGCAGGAGCTCGGCTCCGTCGATGTCGCGCATCTCGTCATCGACGAGGCGCACTGCGTCAGCGAATGGGGAACGACGTTCAGGCCTGCGTACCTCACGCTCGCAGAGACGATACGGCTCATCCACCCCCGGGTCGTCACGGCGTTCACGGCTACCGCCTCACACACGGTACTTGAGTCGATGTGCCGGGAATTGTTCGGCGACCGCAGGCCACACCTCGTGCTCGGAGACCCGGACCGCCCCAGCATCTCCTACAGCGTCGTCCACGCGCACTCGAAGGAAGGGGCGCTACACGAGCTCCTGCGCTGCGGCGTGAGACAACCGGCGATCGTCTTCTGCCGTTCGAGAAAGAGGTGTGAAGGCGTGGCTCGTGACCTCGCACCTCTCGTCGGATTCGAACACTGCGCGGCATACCACGCCGGGCTCAACGCCGAAGAGCGCGCGGGGATCGAAGCGTGGTTCTTCGCCGCCGCCCGAGGCGTGCTCGCCGCGACGTGCGCATACGGCATGGGCGTGGACAAGCCGAATATACGAACGGTCATCCATTACGAGCTGCCTTCGAGCGTCGAGGCGTTCCTGCAGGAGTCCGGGCGCGCCGGGCGCGATCGGCTCCCGGCGCATAGCATAGTGCTGTGGAACTCCGGCGATCCACCGCGCGAACGCGATCCCACCAGGGCGCTCAGGGAAAGGGACATGCGCGGGTACCTGCGAACGACCGATTGCCGACGTGCGTATCTCCTGCGGGCATTGGGGGCCGAACCGCAGATGTGTTTCGGGTGCGACAGATGCGAGCCTGAGGAAACCTCGATAGTAGAGGCGCGTCGCGGCATAATCACGGCGAATGAGGTCACCCTGAAATCTGCACGGCGGCACAGGCGCATGGTCACACCCCGAAGGCTCGCACTCGAGCTGCCGCTCGAGTGGTCGCAGCAGGCTCGGGTGGAACTGGTTACGAGGCTCATCCGCGACGGAGCGTTGCGCGTTCACCGCTGGGGACCGTGGAACGGCCGGATCGATTGCGGGCGGCCGCCCGGACTCGTCGAGACCGCGCGTTGACCGACCCGGACAGGTGGATTATGTTCAACTCGACTCTTGCATACGAGAAGGATCTGCCGTGTTTACGCTTTCGGCAAAGGGAACATACGGACTAACCGCCCTCATGGAGCTCGGTCTCAACCGGAACAAGGGATCGGTTCAGATCCGTGATATCGCCGTGCGGCATGGCATACCGCAACACTACCTCGAGCAGATACTCGTCGTCCTCAAGAAGGCAGGCTTCGTCGAGAGTTTCCGCGGAGCTCAGGGAGGGTACGCGCTCGCGCAGGACCCGGACTCGATTTCGGTTCTCGATGTGCTCTCCCGGCTCGAAGGAAAGCTCGAGGTCGCCGCGGAGTCTCGCCGCGACGGCGTGCTCGGCTTCTTCTGGGACGAGATAGAACGGAGTCTGCGAAAGGCGCTCAACCTCTCGCTCGGCGACCTCATGCGCGAGAAGAGCAGCCGCGATCGTCAAGCCGACTACGTGATCTGACTATCCGGGGTCTACCGGCGTGAGGCAGTAGACACTCCGGGCTGCGAGCCCGGTGATCGAGAAGAGTGCCGCCTGAACCTCTGCCGCCTGACGGCGATGCGATCCCCGATACTGCGACAGGTAGCGGTCGAGCCAACCGGCTTGATCCGGATGCCACCTCGCGATTCGCTCTGCCATTCGTGTCTCGAAGTACCATCCGGCAGAAGCCACCGGTTGCTGTAGAAGATACGCGTGGTATTCGTTGCGCACCAGGTACTCGTCGGCGATATCGTAGCGGTATCCGGAGAGCAGTAGATACCAGTAACGCCGCTGCTCGTCATCCAGCGCGTCCCAGATGCGATCGACGGCTGCGATGAACTCGGGCTCGACGTAGTAAACACCGTGGTACGCCTCGTGCGAGATGAGCAGGTCTCGGAGCGTCGGAATGGCGAGCGACTGCTGCGAAACGCCAAGGACACCGCCAACCCCCGCGACATATCCCGCGCTCGACTCTCTGATGATCCCGTGCGCGAGCGCGATCTCCCGCAGCTGTTCTTCCTCATCGTTGAGCGCAAAGCCTGTCTTGTCCGCGGCGTTGTAGAAGTCTGCAAGGCCCCGACCATTGTAGTTGTGGGCGTTGTAGCCGTGCCTGCGGGCGAGTTCTTCATCGGTGAGGAGCGTGCCGCGGTACCCGACCTTCTCCACAAAGAATGCGAGACGACGGAAGAATCTCGACTGAACCTCATATGACGCAGAGTCGAGGATCAGAATCTCCGGATAGAGAGTCCAGCTGAACAGCTCGAAGTCCGCCTGCCGCCACTCGTGCGGAGGAAAGCGAAGCACCGTCCCAAGGTCCGCAGGAAGAGCGGCGGGCAATGGACCGTCGCCGTCTCTGAGCGGCCCCGCCCACTCGAGGCGCAGCCCCGGATGCTCCGATTCGAGAGTGATGCGGGCAACGCGAACCCCTTCGGTCTGCGGGTACAGGACTACCCGCTGTGACCCCGGCCGGAGGTCGAGCCGGAACTCCCGGTCGCCGACGCGAAGCGTCGCGCTCGGAACCGACACGCCGCCGAGCATCTTCTCGTGCGAGAGGGGCTCCGGCTCGAAAACGTAGCGAATCTCGACCGGGTGGGTATCGTCCCACGCAGCGGCGTCGCTTCGATCGATCGCCCAGACGCCGGGGCTACCCGCCTCCCATCGCTCAACACGAACTCCGGCAGAGGCGTACCAGAGGCGATCTGCCCCTCGTTGACCGACCCCCGCGGGAGCTTGGCCGACCGAGAGCCCGGCCAGGCGAACCGGTGCCGGAGCGACTTCGCCGATCTCGAATGTGAAGCCGGAGACGGTGCTTCCGGTCGGCAGAGGCAGGGCGATCTCTACCGGTTGCCCTGGATTCCCCAGAGCAAGCCCGTCAGCAGGCACGAACCGAGCGAGTGTCGCATCACGCTCTCCGTGTACCGTCAGAAAGACTCCGACCGGAAGACGTCCGAAGGACACGAGGAGCGTCGGCTCGGCACCCGGAAGCGCGACCGGATCGCGCAGCTCAAGACGAATGGGCGTTCCCCCGGGCACGAGCACGCCCTCTCCATCGCGACTCGATCCGCGCCGATGGTACATGGCGTACACATGGCCACCGCCCGTTGAGTCGACGCGGAAAGGAAAGAGCTCGAAAGCACTACGACACCCGGCAAGAAGCACGGCAAGGAGTAGGATCACGAAAAGTTTCATGGCTTCAGCGAGAGTACACTCGTAACCATGAGCTCAGCAAGCTCCTGTCGCTGGCCCATCGACAAATCGGCGTCCTGGCGGACGAAACTCTCGAGGTTCGCGGGGAAGGAGTCCGGAATCGTGTCCAGCTTGAGAACCGCGCCATGGAGCGTCCGAGGCGACGGCTCGAACGTACGGTTCACGGTGAACAGCAGCGAGCACAGCTGCGTGAGAAAGGCGCCGGCCGACGCGACGAAGTAGAAGTCGTCATCGCGCATCGCTGCTGCCGAGAGGTCCATATACAGGTGCTCGACGGTCGCCTGCTGCATCGCGTGCAACTGAGTCCAGAAACGGTCCGGCAGATCCTTCAGCGCGTCGCGTGCGGTCTCGAACCATCGGTTGCGCGCGAGCAGGACGTCAGAGTCCACGACACGACGAAAAGCGTAGGTCCCCCCGTCGCGAAGCGTGCACTCGCCGCGGGCGGCACTGGACACGAGATCGTCGAATCGCGAGGTTCGCTTGTACTCGAGGCGCACCGGCAGGTCATCCATCAGGAACCGGTCCTTCGCGGTAAGCAGCGAGCTCTCGAACGCGCCGATGTCACCGAACGCCCCTTCGCGCTCGCAAACGCTTCGCACCTCGCCACCAACGTACACGTCGAAACTCATCGAAAAATACGGGTCGTATCGGTCATCGCCGGCTGTGGTGAGCCCCACGGCGACCACCTCGTCCCAGGTTTCGAGCACGGCGACGACCCGATCGGCGGTTCCTCGTATCTTCCTCTTCATCGTCCCGGTCCGTTCACAGCGAAACCACCCTGTTTCGGCCCTGCTCCTTCGCGAGGTAGAGTGCGCGATCGGCGGCTTCGCTGATCGGCCCGGGGCCGTCATGGGCTGGAAACGCCGCGATACCGCCGGACAAGGTAACCGAGAACCGACGCTCCCCCGCCTCGTGCTCGATCGCGGCGAAGTCCTCGCGAATCGCATTGACAATGCGAGTCGCGTTTTCGACATCCACGTTGAACATTACTATCCCGAACTCCTCGCCGCCGTAGCGCCCAACCACATCAGTCTTCCGCAACCGCTCGGTGAGCATCCGCGCGAGAGTCTTCAACACGCGGTCTCCGGTGAGGTGCCCGAAGGTATCGTTTACCCGCTTGAAGTGGTCTAAGTCGATCATGACAAAACAGAGTGGGCGGCCGACGCGTTCGGCCCGCTGCACCTCATTCGAGAGATTCTCCATCAGATGTGTATGGTTCAGCAGCCCCGTCAGTGAATCTCGTTCCATGAAGAAGCGCATGCTCCGAGTCCGCTCCACTCGATTGGCTACCGCCGTCACCAGATGCTCCGGACGAATCGGCTTGCAGAGAAATCCGTCGCCACCGCGGCTGACCGCCTCAAACTGCTTGTCCTCGTCTGTCTCCACGGAGAGAAAGACGATGGGGACCCCGACAAACGCCTCCTGCTGACGGATCACCGTGGCGAGTTCGGGCCCGCTACAACCGGGCATGTACATGTCCATTAGAATCAGATCGGGCTTCGACTCGATCAGGACGGCGAACAGCTGTCTCGGCTCGGATACGACGGAGGTGATCATCCCTGCGCGCTGCAACAGGAGCGCGTAGTACGAGACCTGCTCGGCGTCATCGTCTACGATCATGATGTGATACGGCTCACCCGCGCCTCCGGAGGTCACCCCGTCAACAGCGTCGATCACCCGCGTCACGTCCAGGGGAGAGCTGAAGAACGCGGTGCCGGCCGTACGCACGGCGAGCAGCCGGATCGAAAAGTCGTCCCGATCCGACACGTAGATCACGTGCAGCTTGCCCTCCGACGACGAGACGAGGGCGTGAAGATCCTCTGCGACCGTCGGGTCCCGCTCGATGAAGTCGACGTCCATGACGAGCGCCGTGTGGCAGCCCGAACAGAGTGACCCGATCAGGTCCCCGGGATCCGCGAGCACCGTCGTCTCGAACCCATAAAACGCAAACCGCTCGCCGAGCGCCTCGCCAGCTTCGAGCGAGCGCAACAGAAGGACCACGACACGACGTTCCTCGGCTTTGGGTCGTCCGACCGTCGGGGCGCTCTCGGCCGGCTCGCCCGCATCGCAGAGCTCCTCGAGCTCTGCGATCTCAGCCTGTCCATCCGCGGAAGCCGTCACGGAAGCCTTCGCAGCGGGCGGAGAGCTGTCCGTACGCTTCAATCGCGCCGCTTCCGCGAGCTCGCTGACCAGCATCCGAATGTCGTGGCGCTGCGCCTCGTCGGGCCGTTCGCCCTGCTCGATGACCGCGTCGAGCACATGCTCCAACCTCTTCGCACACGAGGTCACTAGATGAAACCCGAACGTCGCTGCTGACCCGGCCAGTTTGTGTGTGTGATGGCGGAGCATATGAAGATCCCGCGTGCTCTCGCCGTCGCTGAGTGTTCCTCGCGCGGTGTCGCTGATATCCTGCATGCGGCTCGGCAGCTCGGCGATGAACGTCTCGGCGAGCTCGCGCAGCCGAGCCTGGATACTGTCAGAGAGCGCGGCCAAGAGTCCACCTCCGGACGGTAGCCTCCGGTGTTCGAGCCGGGCGGCACCGCGAATCAGGGTCGATAGTCACGTCGCTGATTATCCATGATACGTAGCCCGAGTTCAATCACGGGAGTTCGATCGGTTGATTCGATCATCGGCTTCGGGCACAATCGGCCCAGAGGCTCATGAAGTACGACACCCGACTGCTCGTCTACCCCGAAGGAGACACTCAGGAGATCGACTGGCAGCTGCGTTTCAACGAGCTCGTCGACGTCTCCGGACGTCCGCTTCAAGTTCCGGTGCCCACCGTCAGGATGCTCGCGTACCGGGTCCGACGAGTCTCGAACGAAGAGACGCGCAACGAGCACGTCACCCGCTACTACCTCGAACAGCTCTACCCGGACGATCTGGCCGCCTACACGGGAGAGTAGCACCGATGCCCGACGCGAGCGCTCGGTTCAGCCCGCTCATCGACGACTGGTTTCGCGGCCGCTACGGGGTTCCCACACCAATCCAGACTGCGGCATGGCCTCGCATCCTCGCCGGTGAGCACCTTGTCATCACCGCTCCAACCGGGAGCGGCAAGACGCTCACGGCCTTTCTCGCTGCAGTGAACGCCTTCGCGACCGGTGTCTATCCACAGGGGCAAACGGGTGTGCTCTACGTCTCTCCGTTGAAGGCGCTGAACAACGACATCAGACGGAACCTGGAGACCCCGCTCGCCGAGCTCACGAAACTCGCGAGGGAGCGAGGCGAGTGCTTTCCTGAGATTGCCGTTGCAACGCGCAGCGGCGACACATCGGCCGGCGAGCGGCAGCGCATGCTGCGCCGTCCACCGGAGATCCTGATCACAACCCCCGAGAGCCTGAACCTGATTCTGAGCTCTCCCCGTGCCCGCATGTTGCTCGCCACTATTCGCACGGTGATACTCGATGAGATCCACGCGGTAATCGGGACCAAGCGAGGGACTCACCTGATGACGGCGGTCGAACGAATGGTACTCCACGCAGGAGAGTTTCAGCGCATCGCCGTATCCGCGACGGTGAGACCGCTCGAGACCGTAGCCGGGTTCGTCGGCGGATACCGGTTCTCCGGCGCCGACGACGGCCTTGGGTACCAGCCGCGGTCGGTCGGCATCGTCGAAGCGCCCGACACGAAGAGGATCGAGCTCACCGTCGACTGCCCGGACCGCGAGGCCGCCGATGATCCGGACGCGCACGGGTTCTGGGCGCCGCTGGCCTCGGAACTCCACCGGAGAATCGTGGCCAACCGGTCGACGCTGGTCTTCGTCACGACCCGCAGGCACGCCGAGAAGATCACGCTCATGCTCAACGAGGGGCGCGACTCCCCGCTTGCCTACGCTCACCACGGATCGCTGTCACGCGAGCTGCGGCTCTTCGTCGAGGAGGCGCTGAAGGAAGGTCGCCTGCGCGCGATCGTCGCGACAAGCTCTCTCGAGCTCGGCATCGACATCGGAGCGCTCGATGAGGTCATTCTGGTGAAGACCCCGCCCACGGTCTCATCGACGCTGCAGCAGATCGGCCGTGCAGGCCACCGCGTGGGGGAGACCAGCCGCGGCATCCTCTACCCGGTCTACGGCCGCGACATGGTCGACGCGGCGGCAATGTCGATTGCCGTACTGGCCCGTGACATCGAGGAGACGAGGCCGCCTGAAGCCCCGCTCGACGTGCTCGCCCAGGTCATCGTCAGCATGACCGCGATGGATGAATGGGATGTCGACGACCTCTACGACACGATTCGCACCTGTGCTTCCTATCGCCGACTCGACCGCCGCCTGTACGATCTCGTAGTCGAGATGCTCGCCGGGCGTTACGCGGAGGTAAGGATTCGCGAGCTCAGACCGAGGGTGTCGTACGATCGCGTGAGCGGCCGGATCGCCGCGCGCGAGGGATCCGCAATGCTTCTGTACCGGTCCGGGGGCACGATCCCCGATCGCGGGTACTACACCATGCGGATGCTCGGGGGAGGACTCGTGGGTGAGCTCGATGAGGAGTTCGTCTGGGAGCGTCGAGTCGGAGACACTTTCCTGCTCGGATCGCAGGCGTGGACGATACGTCAGATCACCGAACGGGACGTCGTCGTGTCGAGCGCGCATCCGGGGGCACGGGCGGTCCCGTTCTGGCGCGCTGAGGCGAAGGGACGCGACGCACACTACGCTCTCAGACGACTTGACTTCCTACGCGTCTGCGAGGAGGCGATCGCGAGGAATGCGCTCGGCTCACTACTGACCGAAATCGGGCATTTGACCTCGCGTATGACCGCCGAGCTTACCCGCTTTCTGCTGTCGCAGCGCGAGGCCACCGGGTGCGCCTTGCCTCATCGCACCCACATCGTCGTCGAATGCGTTCTCGCCTCGCCGCACCAGGTCATCGTCCACACCGGATGGGGTGGAAAGGTGAACGAGCCTCTCGCCCTCGCGCTCGCGGCGCTCTGGGAACGAGAGTACGGCACTCCGATCGAGCTCCAGGCCGACAATGACTGCCTGGCCGCGACGCTACCTCCGGGGTCATCAGCCTCACACCTCTTCGCCGCCGATCATTGCCGCAAACTGCTTCGCCGTGACGCTCTGGAGGCACTCCTGCGCGAACGGCTCGAAGGAAGCGCACGTTTCGGTGCGCTCTTCCGCGAGAACGCGGGAAGGGCGCTCCTGCTGCCGCGACCGGGGTTCTCGACGAGAATGCCGCTCTGGCTGAACCGAGTGAAGTCCAAAAAGCTGCTCGCTTCGACCGCCGCGCTCTCCGACTTCCCTATTTTGATCGAAACGTGGCGCAGCTGTCTTTCAGAAGAGTTCGATCTGCCGGCGCTCCGAGCGTACCTGGAGGAGATCGACACGGGAGCGATTGCGCTCTCGTACTGCGAGACAACGGCGGCGAGCCCGTTCGCGGCCGACACCGTCTGGCGCGAGACGAACCGCCTGATGTACCAGGACGACTCGCTTTCCAGCCAGAGCCGCAGCTCGCTCTCAGAGGAACTGATCCGCAGCGTGGCGCTTACCGAAGACATGCGTCCTCTGATACCGCACTCCACCGTAGAACAGACAACGGCGCGACTGAAGAGGCTCGAGCCGGGCTACGCACCGGGAGGTCCCGACGAGCTGCTCGACTGGATCACCGAAAGGATCGCTGTTCCCGCCGATGAGGTCGCAGCGCTCGAGCTCGCCGTCGGACGAGACCACGGCGAGGAAGCTTGGTCGATCAAGGGACTCGAGGACCGCTTCCTGTGGATTGAGAGCACCGGTGAGTGGTTCCTCGCGACCCGGAACCGCCTTCCGTCGCTTCGAGCGCTCTATCCTTCCGCGCGAGTGCACGAGATCGCCGAACCGTTCTCGAACCCTCCCCGCGAAACCGAGGGACGAGAGATGGACGATGCGTTCGGGGGTAACGAGACGAGTCGTCCCACTGCGCAGGAGGCACTGCTCGAGATGTTGCGGTTCTTCGGCCCGATACCTGAAACCGACGGTGCGCGACGGTTCGGCATCGCCGCCAACCTGTGGCGCGACTGTATCGCCGAGCTCAGCGACGCCCGGCTCGTGGTGCTCGGAGAGATCTCCGAAGGCGCCGAGACAGCGGAAGTATGCGACGTCGAGACGCTCGAGTACCTGCTGCGCACGAGACGAGCCGCAGCGCGTGGCCACTTTGACCCGGTCGAGTCCGACGCGCTGGTCCCGCTGTTCGCAGCAACGACGATGCTCGCCGGCTCGCGAGGAACCCCTGAGTCGCTGACGGAGATTCTCGACGTTCTGTTCGGGTACCCGGCGCCCGCGGGCAGTTGGGAGTCGGACATCCTTCCCGCTCGGCTCAGCGCCTACCATCCGGTCTGGCTCGACGGGCTGTTCGGCGAGCACGATCTGGTGTGGCTCGGCTGCGGCTCGCAGAAGATCTGCTTCTCCCTCACCGACGAGATCGACCTCTACCGGTCCTTCTCGCAGCCGGAGGACGGCCCGGCAGCCACTGCAGCCGATCTGAACTCCGACCCCTGGGCGCAGGCGTGGGAGGGATCGGCGACGACCCGCACGTACCGGACCGTCCGCCGCGGAATCAGATCACGCTTTGCCGTTCCGACTGAGGATACCGATCAGCAGGAATCAACGCCCGCGCCGCCGCGTTGGCCGGGCGCACGCGGCCGACGAGGCCGGCAGCGTTCCGCGATGCGCTCCCACCGACGGCGAACGCCCCATCCGCTCGACGAGTGGCAACCGCTCGAGCCACCGGAGCCCCGTGATCCGATCACCGCTCACGAAGAGGATCGCGAGCGGGCCCGAACGCTCATCGAGCGGTACGGAGTGGTCTTCCGTGAGCTCGTCGATCGGGAGGGTGGCGCGTTTTCCTGGGGCCGGATCTTCCGAGCGCTGCGCATCATGGAACTCGCCGGCGAGTGCATCTGCGGACGATTCGTACGCGGTGTCGCGGCACCGCAGTTCGCCGAGCCGCGATCGCTCGAGGCGCTCAAGACAGCTGCTTCCACGGATCGTATCGTCTGGATGAGTGCGGTTGATCCGGCGAGTCCGTGTGGTCTGGGTCTCGGCGACGCGTTTCCCGACCTGCCGACGCGGATGCCGGGAAGCCATCTCGTCTTCCGCGGCCGCTCGCTCATCGCAACGAGCCGTCGCAACGGGCGCGACCTCACGATACTCGTCGATGTCGATGACCCTGATCTCGATCGGTGTTTCGACCCGCTCCACAACCTTGTGTCGCGCTCCTGGAATCCGCTGCCACGCGTCTCCGTGGAGACCATTAACGGCATTCCGGCACGCCACAGCCCTTTCGCCGCGGCGCTCCGCGCCGCCGGATTCCGGTACGAGCACACGCGGTACGTACTCGAAGCCCCCTACCGGTGACCGGCTACACCGACCGTCGGACGAGATCCGGTGCAAACCGGATGAGCAGTCCCCCGGTAACGGCCACGGGACCTCCAACGACGAGTCCGGTCTGCCACACCGGGAGGCGGCCGAGGCCGACGCCAAAGACATGGAGCAGCACGCCGGCCGCCGCAGCGAGGACTCCGACCCAAAGCAAGCCGAGACCCGCGATGACGATCCGTCGGCGGCGCCGGGTGAAGTCCTCAGCTATCGTCGAGACCCACTTGTACGCGGTCCGCGCGTCGATCTCCGAGCTCTCCGCCACCGCTTCGGCTATGCCGAGCAGTTCATCACCCGCTCGAAGACGCGTGATGATCAGCGGCCGCAGCTGCTCGGCAAGCCGCTGTTCGCGGAGAATCTGCGCGTGTCTTGACATGGTCATAGCCGCGAGTCCCTTCCGCCGAACCCCTGTGGTGCGAGCACACTGAGCAGAAGAAAGAGCGCACCGAGTCCCCCGAGGATGATCGAACTCCCCCAGGCGCCGAATGCCGTACCTATGCGGGCAGCCTGCGAGTCCCTGAGCGATACGAGAACCGGCAGCGATTGGCCGACCTCGTAGACTCTTCGCGTCCGTCCCGAACGCCCGGTCAGGGTAGAGCGCTCACCCGACGGCGACTCGTACTCCACGACCGGATAGTAGAGCAGCCCGGTCGGCTCGGCGCTCGACATGAGCGATATCGCGTTCTGCTCGACCACGTAATCGACAACGGTACCAGTCACCCTCGTCGCCCGTAAGACATAGACGGCCGTCGACGCCGCCGATGCGGTGCCAATCGCCGCGAACAGAAGCCCGATTACCCGAAACGAGAGCGATAACAGATCCTTGCCGCTCACTGCGCCTCCGCAGACGCCTCAGTGGCTCTGACCGCCAGAGGAGGGAGTGATAGTATCTTGTCGCCGTGGATCGTCTGAGCTGCGTCGTAGCTCCCCTCGGTGGTGATCCGCCGGGTGTAGCGCAATGGATGATAGCCGTCGCGAGTGACCGCGAACTCGAGCTCAACGCTGAGCCGCGGACACGTATTCCGCGAAGCCTGTGGCCAGAAACTGAAGTGTCCTCGAGTCTGCAGGCGCGTGACGTAGGGGTTCTGCCACCCGCTTGCCGCTGGAGGCGCGACCCGACCGTCAAGCAGCAATGTCACCGTAGCCCCGTACACGGGTTCGCCGTTCTGTTCGTCGATCACCCGACCGATGATCTGGGGATAGTTGTGGACGTACTCGATCGTTCCGCCGTCGGCTCCCGGAAAACCGGAGTCGCTTCGCACAGAGTTGGACGGCGATTCGGACCGTCGACCTCGCACGAGATCGACCCCCCGGTTCACGAGCATCATCAGCTCGATCACATTCGCGAGTGACTTCTCCTGCTGGTCTTCCTCGAGATGCTCGAGCGCGAGCCGCAGAAAGCCTCGCTCGCTCATGACGTACCGCGCAGGAACTCGATTGAGCACGTACGCCGCGACGTCCTTGACGAAGTCTTCGTCGCGGAGCAGGTCCGGCTCTTCTTCGAGCGCGATTTCGATCGCGCGCAGCACCACGTCTTCCTGGTAGTTTTTTAGTTTCATGGTCCTCTCGAAGTATAGTGCGTGGCGACCGAGCTGTCAGGCGCAAAATCGCAAAACCTTCTGTCGATCGGGCTCATCGACAGCGCAGGGCCATGGAGGTATAGTAAAAGGGTGGAACCCCGAGTAACGAAGCGCACGAAGGACCGGACCGTGTACTTCACCGTCTGGTGGAGTCCCCTGGTGCCGCTTACGAAGCGGGTCATCGCGGGGCGCGTTCCCTCACTCCCCGGTGTCTTCGAGATCTACCGCGATGAAGGAGCCCGGACGCCGCAGCTGGTTGGCCGGTCGCGGGCGTACTATGGGGGGCTGAGAAACACGTTTCGCGGGCTGATCGACTCGATCAGTCCGTATCCGCTGAACGGAGAGCTCCTCGATCTCACGATGCCCCACTTTGCGCGCTACGCAGTCACGCCGTCGGCCGACGATATGGACGACATTCTCTTCTTTTTCGCGGCCCGCATCGGCCTGGGCGATGAGCTCGACGACTCCGGCCGCTACGAGATGATCTACCTCAACGAGGAGGCCCTGCGCGCGAACGGCCGACCGCGGTAGCAGGCGCTGCCACTGGGAGCAGGGGCGCCGCGACGGGAGCATCAGTACGGCACTCGGTCGGGCCGCTCACGCCACAGACGCATTGGCTCGAGACACGCTTCCCGTGCAGACGCCACCATGCGTATCTGCTTCGGCACGCGTCCTTCGAGATCAGCGTAGATTGCCGAATCGTCGAAGCCGAACTGCTCGGCATCACCGCGCGTGCACCCGTAATGGATGGTCGAGATGCGCGCCCACCACGCCGCCGCGTAGCACATCGGGCACGGCTCGCACGTGGTGTAGAGCTCGCACCCGTGCAGATCGAACCGGCCGGTCTCCCGGCAAGCGAGCCGGATCGCGAGCACCTCCGCGTGGGCGGTCGGATCCAGCCAGGTTACCACCTGGTTGTGGCCCCGCCCGATGATCACGCCGTCGCGAACTACGACCGCCCCGAAAGGCCCCCCGTGACCCCGCTCGACACCAGCAATCGCCTCCGCTATCGCAGCCTCCACGTACTCGTTCGTCACGTAGAGGGCATAGTCGGTTTCCCAGTCCTCGACCAGGCTCGCGCTACTCGGTCCGAAACGAGTCGAGCTGCCGATGGATCTCCTCGATCTGAAGCTGATTCCGTTCGCCGGCGTCGGCGACAGCGTCGGCACTCTGCCGGATTCGCAGAGTGCCGGAAGCGATGTCGGCGACCGCTGCGCGAACATTCGACGAGAGCGTGCGCACCGATTCCATCGACGCGGTGATCTCAGACGCGCCACCGGCCATCTCTGCGGAGGCGCCCCGGATCTGCGCCGTGATATCGGTCAGAGACTGCATGGCGTTGAGTATCTCGCCGGTTCCCTGAGACAGCTCGGCCATGCTCCCGACGATTTCACCGAAACTGGCGGTCACTTCCCGAACGTCGGCACTGATCTTCGAGAAGGCCTCACCGGTCGATCTGCTCGCCCCCAGGGCCGACCCGATCTGCTCAACCGTCTCGTTGAGTCCGGCTGAGATCGTGTGCGCGTTCTCACCCACGGTCTCAGCGAGCCGGCGTATCTCATCGGCGACGACGGCGAACCCCTTCCCCGCATCACCGGCGTGCGCCGCCTCGATCGCCGCGTTCATCGCGAGCATATTCGTCTGACTCGCGATCTGGTTGATCAGGTCGACCATCTCGATCATCGAGTCGGTGGACTGGCTCACCCGGCGTATCACCTCTTCAGTCGCCTCGACGTGCTCGCCTCCGGTCTCCGTGATCTCCCTGAGGCTCTTGCTCGTCTGTTCACGCTCGTCAGCGATCCTCGCAACGTTGCGGATGGAGGCGGTCATCTGCTCAATGGCAGAGGAACTCTGATTCACTGCGGCCGCCTGGTCTTCGATCAGCCCGGTAACATTGGTCACCGTGAGCCCAATCTGCTCGACGGCCGCCGTTGCCGACTGGATGCGCGCGTCAAGCTCGGAGGAGTCGACATCGACGCGGGATATTCCGTCGCTCATCGCGCTGATGATCTCTCGACTCTCGCGGGCGGTCGCCTGAAGCGATCTGCCCATCGCAAGACTCTCCGCCGAACTCTCCTTGAGGACCCGCACGAGCTCATGCAGACGCTGCGTCGTGGCAACCATCGCGGCGTGGATGCCGGTGTTGCGCGCACCGCGTTCACGCGTCACCCCGAACGCGTGACGAAGGTCCCCCTGGCTCAGCGACACGGCGAGGCGTTCGACCACTGCAGGCTCAGCCCCCAGCTGCTTCATGGTGCGCCGGTAGATCACCGAGAGGACGACGAGCACGGCGACGACAACGATCAACGCGGCGATCAGGCCGAGCGTTCGCGCCGCCGCCGCCCTTGCTCGATCGTCGCGGGCGATCTGAAGGAGATCGGACGATATCGCCGCTTCGGCGGCCTCGAGTGCCGCCAACCGTTCGGTGGACACACGGTACCACTGTTCGTCCGCAGGTGAAGGCTGATCAGGACTCACGATCCGGAGGACAAGGTCGTCGCCGCGGACGACCTCAGGTGATCTCAGTACTGCCAGGTACTCGTCGCGCAACCCCGCCTCGGTGACCGAGAGAAAGAGCTCGCGAAGCGCGTCGGCTCGGGCCGCGGCGGCGATCCCGTCGGCGATGGGGTCGCGGGTCGCAAGCGCGCCGGCAAGCGCCGCGGCGAAGAGAGTCCGCGAGCGGCCGCTTTCGGTGTGCGATGAGACGAGATGGGCGAAGGCGAAAGCGCGGCGCGCAATATCCGACCGCGTCGGGACGTCGGCGACGCTCTGAATCCGGGCAACCACCGCGTCCTCGAATCGGACCGATTCGAGGTAGAGACCGACCAGGTCTCGCTCGCCGGCGTGCTGCCTCGCGAGGTCCAGCCGCGCGAGCGCTTCGGCGACGAGCGGATCGGTCGCGTCCGCCCGGCCAATCACCGCGACTGCTTCGTCGACGCGCGACCGAGCCTCTTCGAGAACGATCCCGGCATCGAACCCGGCGATCATCGCGATCGTCGCGTCACGTTCCTCCCGAGCCGCGGCCGAGAGGTCGGCGAGCAGGACGGACATCTCGGTGAGCTCCTCGACCGCCCGACACTCGACGACGTCACGCTGCAACTGTCCGACGAGGATCATCGTCGGGGCCAGCAGCGCTGCAAGCGGCACCAGCGCGAGCATCAGAAGCCGCACGCGAAATGATCCTGCGTAGTGTTTCATTGTCGAGGATGATAGAAGATGCCTACGCCGGTGTAAAGCCGGATTCCCGGGTCGGCCCGCCCTACTCGGGCGGGTATCCTCCGGCTGCGAGCTCATCGCGCAGCGTCTGCTCGTTCGCCGGCTTCGTGGCATCGAGACCGACGACGACACTGCGGCTGGCGGCGTCCGGCTTGACCGACGAGACGCCCGGCACGGATTCGAGGATCACCTTGACGCGCCGCTCGCAGTTCGCACAATGCATTCCCGGAACGTCTATGGTGAGTGTTTCGCCCTTCTTTTTGAACAGTCCCATGGCAGGAACCTACTCTGCGCTCGGGGCCCCGTCAATCGCCCCGAGCCGAAGCACGTAGAGTGCCGCATACACACCGCCCATCTCAACGACACGAACGTGTTCCCGGCCGAACTCCGGGTACGCGCGCAGCGCGCGGTTGAACGTCCCCCGCTGCCGACCGACGAGCAGCGCAAGTGTACCCCCGGGGCGCAGTACCTTCGCGGCCGACCCGAGCAGGCTGTCATACAGGGAGAAGAGGCTCAGACCCTTCGCGAGCCTGATGCCGAACGGAGGATTCGTCACGATGTAGGCGAGCGAGCGCTCCCGGACCGTCGCAGCGAGCTCACGGGCATCGATGCGACTCACACGCACACCCGCCACCCCGGCAGCCGACAGGTTCGCCCGGGTGCCTTCGACTGCGCGCGTATCCCAGTCGCTGCCGGAAAGAGCGGGCATGCCCGCGCCGCCGTGCGCCGCAATCGCCGCGGACTCGAGGAGGATCGTGCCTGAGCCGCAGAACGGGTCGTGCAGCGCATCCGGGCGGGAGGCGTAGCCGGCGATAACGAGCATCGCGTAGGCGATAGGCGTGCGAAGCGTGACCCTTGGGTGGTAGACCCAGCGGTAACGTCGGTCGAGCCCCTTTCGCCGGGTGAGCTGGTACCCGCAGAAGGCCCTCGGTCCGACGATGTCCACTTTTACATGCACCGCATAGGCTTCAAGGTCGACTGCGGTGCCGTACCGGGCCCGCACGATCGATCCTGTCTCGCGCTCGACCTCAGGACTCTGGAAGTCGTGTTCCCCTACCCGCGAACAGCTGACGCGGAAGCTCTCGGCGTCGTGCAGCTCGGCGAGCTCGGTCCGCTCGACGCCTCTGAGCAGCGACGCAAGCGTCCTCCCGTCCCATGCAACCTCGGCGACGTGTACCGCCACGTGGAAGAGCGATCGGGCCGAGCGCAACGGATCACCGCGTCGCACCTCGTCTACCGTCACGCCGGGCTCGAGCTCCCAGACGACGACACCGGGCAGACGCAGGCACGCCCCGGACTCGCCGGCGTCAACTGCCGGAAATCCTTCCCGGGCGAGGAGAGCCGAACCCTCGTCCTGCGCGACATCCTCGATCCCGGGGGCGGTGGTCGCCCTTATGATGACGCCCATCTATCCGGTCAGGGGGACGAACCGCACCGGGAGCAGCGACTCGGTGCGCACTCGTCCGGCGTCGTTCCTGCGAACGAGTACGAGTTCCTGAGCAGCCGGGCTCTTCCCGACCGGAATGATGAGTCGTCCTCCGCGGTTGAGCTGGTCGACAAGCGCAGGCGGCACCTCGTCGGCGGCGGCGGTGACGATGATCGCGTCGAAGGGCGCCGCCTCGGGCCATCCGTCCCGGCCGTTCCCCACTCGGGTACGCACGGTGGTGTAGCCGAGCCGCTCGAGCCGTTCGCGCGCCCGCTTCGCGAGCTCCTGTACGATCTCGATCGAGTAGACGTCGTCGGTCAGCTCCGCGAGTACCGCCGTCTGGTATCCGCAGCCGGTGCCGACCTCGAGAACGCGGTCGTGCGGCCGGATGTCGAGTGCCTGCGTCATGAAAGCGACGATATACGGCTGCGAGATCGTCTGGCCGCAGCCGATCGGTAGCGGCCGGTTCTCGAATGCGCGCGCCCGCTCACTGTCGGGCACGAACCGATCGCGCGGCACGCGACGAAGCGCCGCAAGCACCCGCGAGTTGGTGATCCCCTGCTCGCGCAGATAATCGAAGCTCATCCCGCTCATCGTAGCACCTTCGTCTCCGCACGAGAAGCTCCGCCGGCCGCGACGTCGCATTCGCCGATGCCGCGGAGGAAATCCGCGATGACGGCCTCGGCCGCCTCGTAGTCGTGTGTCGCGTTCAGCCGCGCGCGAAGCGACTCGGCGGCCGGAAAGCCGGTAAGGTAGATCTTGTAGAACTTCTTGAGGATCTCGTAGTTCCGGGTAGCGCCCCATACGTCGCGATAGAGCCGCAGATGAGCTTGCAGGAGGTCGAGCTTCTGCGCCGCATCCGCGCGCGGGAACGTTCCGGCGCGCTCGCCGGCGGCGAAGAGGTATGGATCCACGAAGACGCCGCGGCCCACCATCACCCCATCGAGGCCATAGGCCCGGCATCGTTCGGCAATTTCGGCGCGGCTCGTCACGTCCCCGTTGCCGACGACAGCGGTCTCCACTCCCAGCTCGCGGGCGATCGCCGCCGCGCGACCTATTTCGTTCCAGTTCGCCGGCTCGTCGCTCTCCTGCTCCGCGTAGCGTCCGTGCACGGTCAGCGCGTCAATTCCCTGCAGCAGCAGGTGTGCGACCCATCGCTCGGTATCGTGGCGATCGTATCCGGTGCGCGTCTTTACGCTCACCGGCAACCCGCCCTCCTTCGCTGCGGCGATGAGCTCCGCGGCAAGCGCCGGACGGCGGATGAGACCGGCACACGCACCCTTCTTCCGGATCTTGCGAACCGGGCATCCCATATTGATGTCGACCCCGCTGAACCCCATCGACGCGAGTCGCTTCGCCGCTCGCGCATAGGCGGATGGATCGTTGCCCCAAATCTGCGCCACCAGGGGAAGCTCCTGGGGTGAATAGACGAGCCGCGGCGTCACCCCGGGCCGGCCGCGACGCTTCGCAAGCACGACGTCGGTGTGGATGAACTCGGTGAAGAAGAGATCCGGGCGCCCGCAGAGTCCGACGATCCGACGAAACACGGTATCGGTGACGTCTTCCATCGGCGCGAGGATGTGAATTGGACGCGGCAATCGCCGCCAGAGCGGTTCCACAGGTCAATACTACGGACGCGCGAGGGTCCGGACAACCGTGGGTCGAGGCTCGCGGCGACTCGGCGATTGCACCTTCTGCGGAGGGCGGGTAGGATAGAGTACTTGCCTATGAGATCCATGACAGAAGCACAGCCGCGGGAGTCCGGTCGGTTCACGTTCCGGAAAATGGTAGAAGGATTCGACGTCGTCGTTCGGGTAGGGCGCATGGCCCTGCACTATTCGTGGCGGATGGCAGTCGCGGTGGCCGCGCTCGTCGTCGCGGTCGTATTCCAGCTCTACATTCCGCAGTTTCTCGGAACCGCGGTCGACAATGCGTACGGAATGCTCGGTCACGCTGATACGCTCGACGCCGCCCGACAGGCCCTCCTGACGACGGGGCTCCTGCTCTTCGCAGCGAGTGTTCTCCGTGGTCTGTTTACGATGCTGCACAACTACCTCGGAGAGTCGGTGGGTCAGCACATCGGCTACGAACTGCGCATGGCGATCTACGACAAGATCCAGCGACTCGACTTCCGATACCACGACCACGCGCACAGCGGAGACCTCATTACGCGAGGCATGCTCGACGTGGAGGGAGTGAGGCTCTTCGTCAATACGGGTATCATGCGGGTCATTCTGCTCACCCTCCTGATCGGCATCGGATCGTACCGATTGCTCAGCGCGGACTGGCTCCTCGGGCTCCTCGCGCTCAGCTTCGTCCCGTTCGTCGGCTGGCGCGCAGTTGATGCCCGGCTCTCGCTGCGCGAAAGCTGGCATCGTCTGCAGGAACGGCTCTCCTACCTGACGCGGGTCATGGAAGAAAACCTCCAGGGCATCCGGGTAGTGCGAGCCTTCGCGGCGCAGGACTACGAGATGGGCAAGTTCGACAAGGCGAGCTCGCAAGCGATGGAGATCACCTCCCAGCGGATTCGCACCCGCGTCGGCAACGGCACGGTGATGAGCTTTGCGTTTTACGTGTCGATGGGCCTCGTCCTGTTTGTCGGGGGGCAGAAGACACTCGCGGGCGAGATCACCGTGGGAACGCTCACCGAGTTTCTCGCCTACATGACGGTGCTCCAGATGCCTGTTCGTCAGCTCGGGCTTCTGGTCAACTCGATCGCCCGCGCGACCACGTCGGGAGAGCGGCTGTTCTCCGTGCTCGACGAGGAACCCGACATCAAGGACAGTCCGCTGGCGTCGGACCTCGAGGTCAAAGACGCCGTCCTCGAGTTCGACCACGTCAGTTTCGACTACCAGCTCGGCGAAGAGACCGTCCCGGTGCTCGAGGATGTCAGTTTCAAGCTTCACCGCGGACAGACCCTTGGGATAGTCGGTCCCCCGGGCGCCGGCAAGTCGACGATAGCCCACCTTGTTCCTCGGTTCTACGACGTCACCAACGGCAGGATCACTATCGACGGACAGGATATCCGCGACGTGACGCTGAAATCACTGCGCTCGGCGGTGAGCGTGATCCAGCAGGATATTTTTCTCTTCACCTCGGGAATCATGAATAACGTCGCCTACGGCGATCCGTGGGCGGACTACGACAGGATCGTCACGGCAACGAACACGGCGCAGCTTCACAGCTACATCCATGACCTGCCGCGAGGGTACGGAACGCTCGTTGGCGAACGCGGGGTGTCGTTGTCCGGAGGACAGAGGCAGCGGCTGGTGATCGCGCGGGCCCTGCTCATGCAGCCGGCGATTCTCGTGTTCGACGACTCGACTGCCGCCATAGACGCCGCGACCGAACAGCGAATCCTGTCGTCACTTCGCGACCAGGCAGCAGACTCCGTCGTGATCGTGATCTCGCACCGCCTCAGCTCGATGATGCACGCCGACGAGATCCTGTTCCTCGACAACGGGAGCGTCGTAGAGCGTGGCACGCACGAGTCGCTCCTGGCAGCCGGAGGACGGTACCACGCGCTCTTCGAGCTGCAATCCAACCCTACGGAGGAAGTGTAGCACCATGTCGTCACCAAACCGAATACGCGAGCAGTTTCACGACTACAGCATCCCGGAAGAGGAACGCCCGCCGCTCGCGGTAGTCGGGTCGCAAGTCAACCAGGAAGAGCAGCTGTTCGGCCGCGTCTTCGACCCCCACGTCCTGAAGCGCTTTATCCCTTTCGTTCGACCCTACCGCAAACAGCTGCTCCTCGCGCTCGTCGGGGTACTGCTGTTCACCGCGACCCAGCTCGCAGTGCCGCTCATCATCCGCAACGCGATCGATCAGGCCCTCGTGGGCGCCGAGGCAAGCCGGACAGCCCTCTACATCGCGGCTGCCGTCTTCGGCGCGGTCATCCTGATCAACTACGCGGCGAACTATGCTCAGGAGCGGCTTGCGAGCGAGGTTGGCGAGCGAGTGCTCTTCGACATGCGCAAGGCGATGTTCGGCCACCTGCAGCGCATCTCGCTCTCCTTCATGGACAAGACGGAAGTGGGCAGGCTGATGTCGCGGCTACAGGGCGACGTGCACGCGCTCCAGCAGTTCCTCGAGTCCTCGATATTCGCCGTCGGCGACGTGATCCTCCTGTCCGGCATCATCGCGGTCATCCTCGTGCTCAACCTTCCGCTCGGGCTCATGACACTCGGCATCGTGCCGCTTCTCTTCATCGTGCGCTTCGTCTGGCTCCCGCGGGCTCGCGAGGCGTTCGTCAGCGCGCGGCTTGCCAGCTCAACCACGAACGGAGCGCTCGCCGAGGCGATAAACGGAGTCCGCACGGTGCAGGCAATGGCGCGCGAGGACATCAACTATGTCCTCTTCGACGACAAGGCGCATGCCAACCTCGAGTCACAGCTGCGCGCGACGCGGTTCGCGCAGATCATGATTCCCATCGTTGATACGCTGACCGGCGTCGCCATGGCGGTGGTCGTCGTCGCCGGCGGCACCATGGTGCTGAACCAAACGCTCGAGCTCGGCGTGATGGTCGCCTTCATCTTCTACGTGCAGCGGTTCTTCGCGCCGATCCGATCGATCACGATGCAGTACAGCGTCATGCAACGGGCCATGGCGTCCGGGAATCGTATCTTCGAGGTTATGGACGTGAAGGTCGACGTCGCGGACAAGCCGGATGCCCACGAGCTCGAAGAGATCGAAGGCAAGATCGAGTTCGACCACGTGACCTTCGGCTACGAGAAGGATCGCCCAATCCTCACCGACATCAGCTTCACGGTGAACCCCGGCGAGACCGTTGCGCTGGTTGGCCCTACCGGCTCAGGAAAGACGAGCATCACTGCGCTCGCCCACCGGTTCTACGACATCTGGGATGGAAGGATCCTGATCGACGGACACGACGTTCGCGACGTCAGCCAGCACTCGCTCGGCCGGCACATCGCGATGGTCCTCCAGGAGCCCTTCCTGTTCACCGGAACGATCCTCGAGAATATTCGCTACCGCACGACCGACGCGACTATGGAGCAGGTGGAGGCGGCCGCACGCGCGGTCGGCGCGCACGACCTCATCATGCAGCTGCCGGACGGCTACGACACGCCGCTCGAGCAGGGCGGTGGGAACCTCTCACACGGGCAGCGACAGCTGATCAGCTTCGCGCGCGCGCTGGTTGCCGACGCGAAGATCCTCGTCCTCGACGAGGCGACCGCAAACATAGACAGCTACACCGAGAAACTCATCCAGAACGCACTGAAACGACTACTGAAGGGCCGCACGGGTCTCGTGATCGCCCATCGCCTCTCGACGATTCGAGGATCGGACCGGATCGTAGTGCTCCAGGACGGCCGGATCGTCGAGATCGGGACGCACGACGAGCTCATGGACCGGGAGGGGCTGTACGCCCGGCTCTACACGATGAACTACGCATCGTTCGACGATATCCCCGACGAGCTCATCCGCCAGGTGCGTTCCGACGAGTCGAGCACATGAAGTCTCCGGCGGTCCAGATGCGATACACCTCGTAGGCCGGCTCCTCGTACGGATGGGCCGCGAGCAGAGCTTCGAGCGCGGGTCGAACAGCGTGGTCGTCGCACACCATCTCCACGCGAAGCTCCGTCACGTACTCGACCTCGCCCCGTCTGCCGAGGTAGGGGTTGCTGCCGGCGAGCGGCCTGAACTGTCCGGTCCCGGAAGTCTGCCAGCAGCAGGAATCGTAGCGCTCATAGGCGCCTGCCCCCGCGCCGAAAACCGCCTGTTTGACCGGCTCAGCCCACTCGGACGGGACGAAGAAGACGAGCTTGTGCACCTCTACTTCTCCATCGCTCGCAGCAGCTGGAAGAAGACGCGGTTGACCGGGGCCTCGACGCCGTGTCGCGAGGCAAGCTCGAGAACCGTCCCGGCGAAGAGGTCGACTTCGGTTGGTCGCCCCTGCTCGACATCCTGAACCATGGAGGTCTTCGCCTCCGGGTTGAGCCCCGCAAGCGTCGTGATCCACTGATCAATGTCGGACCGTGTCAGACCGACGCCCTCCAGATCCGAGAGGGTGCGCGCCTCCTCCATTGCGGCGACCATGAGGTCACGCGCGTGATTCGAGCGCTGGAAGAGCCCGTAGGGTGCACGCAGGATGGCCGACGCCTGGTTGATGCCGACGTTGATCATGAACTTCCACCACAGCGTCCTCGTGATATCCGGGCTCCGCGACGCCGGGATGCCTGCCGCTGCGAAGACGCGTTCGATCGCTTCGAGCGCTGAGTCGGGAATCGGCGCGACGGTCGGGTCGGCCCCGAAGTAGACGGTGCCTCGGTTCAGGTAGGCTATCCCGTCGTCGCAGCGCGTGGCGTCGATACCGAGGATCATCGCCGGGACTACGCGCCTCTCGACCGACTCCGGCGGCGTCCCTTCGAGCCGAAGCGCATCGCGGATAATCGCCTCACTGCTGATACCGTTGAGAAGGCTCATGATGACCCCGTCGCGGCCTGCCGCCCGTACGATAAGCTGCAGCGCCTCGTCGAGCTGCGTCGATTTCGTGGCGACGATGACCAGATCGTAGCCGCCCTGCTCGCCCCCTTCGTCTACCGGCGGATGGTACTTCGTGCCGTTGACCGTGATCCCCTCCGCGCGCAATCGCGCGGCGCGCTCTCCGTTGGCGATCACGGCCACACGCACACCGGCGTCGAGCATCATCGCGACGAGCGACGCTCCGACCGCCCCGGCCCCGACCAGCCCTACTCGCTCGGCAAGGCCCGTGTCACGGCCCGGCACCGTGACTCCTGATCGCGGAGAGTCGGGCCGCGTCGCGCGGCCACTCCATCGCCTCCGGATAGGCGATACGCGGCGCGGAGACGTCGGAGAGCTCCGCGGCGGCCTCGGGGGCAAGCTTCCAGCCGGTTGACGCGATATTGTCCTCAAGATGCTCAAGCGTACGGGCACCGATGATCACCGAAGACACACCGCTCTGCTCGAGAACCCAGCGGATCGCCGTCTGCGACGGAGTCCGGTCGAGTCGCGCGGCGACATCGAGCAGCGCCCGCAACGTCTCGTCCGCGTTGTCCGCGAAGTAGTCGATCGGGTACGCCCACCCTGCCTCCGATCGTGCCCCCGGCCGGGTGCGCTCGCCGGGCTGATACTTCCCCGACAGAAATCCTCCGGCCAGCGGTGACCAGGTCACGACCCCGAGACCCGCGTGGCGGCAGGCAGGGATGAGGTCACGCTCTATGTCGCGTACGACGAGGCTGTACTGGGGCTGATAACAGACGAACTCCGACAGGCCGTTCGCCCGCGAGGTCCAGAGCGCGTCCATGAGACGCCACGCCTCGTAGTTGCTGCAGGCAATGTAGCGAACCTTCCCCTGACGGACCAGATCATCAAGCGCGCGCAGCATCTCCTCGATCGGGGTCTGCTGATCGACGTGATGGATGTAGTAGATGTCGACGTGGTCCATGCCAAGGCGTGTGAGGCTGTCGTCGATGGCATTCATGATGTGGTATCGGGACATCCCCGAATCGTTCGGACCCTCGCCCATGGGGTTGTAGAACTTGGTAGCGACGACCGCCTCCCGACGGCGGTCCCGCAGCGCCTTGCCGAGGAACACCTCCGACTGCGAATCAGCGTACGAGTTTGCCGTGTCGAAGAAGTTGATTCCGGCGTCGAACGCGCGGCTTACCATCTCCTTCGCCTCGGACTCGGTCGTTCCGTGGCCGAAGGTCATGGTTCCGAGGCAGAGCTCAGAGACCTTGAGACCGGAGAGTCCCAGTTGGCGGTACGTCATCCGTCCCGTCGCCTACCAGATCAGCGCGGAGGCGCCGATCCGACCTCGTGCCCGCGATAAATCAATCGCGTTGACGTCCGAGCTCGGGATGAGATACTGGAAGCTCAAGCCTACCGAGAACCGCTTGAAGAGGATCAGGTCGGCGTCGAACTTGGCGTTGATCCAGTCGACTGAGATCTCGTCGTTACTCGCAAGCGGAAACCGAATAGCCGGGCCTATCCCCGCCGAAAGGCGCAGAAACGAGAGGAAGTCGCCCGTAAGCTGTGCCGTCAGGTAGAGGTCGATCGACTCCTCGCCGGTGGCATACAGCCCAAGGGCGTCGAGCATGAGTGAGTCAAACTTGATCCGTCCGTTCGCGCCGAAGCTGAACGAACCGTCCAGAAGGTCGCGGTTGACGTCCGAGGCGGCGAGGATCGGCGTATCCGAGTATGCGGCGGCTCCTATGCCGACTCCTGCGAATACGCTCGCGGGGGCGACAAGGGCGACAATGAGAATCGTCGTGACGATAAGTCTTCGCGGCTGTACTGTCATTTGCTTAGCTCCTCGATACCGATGATACCTCGCTCAGCCCGACATCTCAAGCACGGCCTGGTAGGCCCAATCGTCCCACTCCTCCTCAACACCGATGCCGGCCAGGTCCGGGTAGTTCTTGACGATGAGACAGCCCTCGAAGATGCGACACATGCGGCGCGTCTGCGCCTCGATATGCGAGCGGTCCCCGGTCGGGAGGACCTTCTGGATGTCGACCGGACTGTAGAGAGCCACGGTTCGTCGCCGGAAGAGGGCGGCGAGCTCGTCCATGTCGTAGACCGTGGGTTGATCGAACTGGAACGCATCCACACCGCAGTCGATCAGGTCGTCGAGAATCTCCCTATTGCTCCCGCAGCTGTGCATGAGCACCTTCATGCCGTACTCGTGGGCAAGACCCATCAGACGGGTGTAGTCTGACTTGAAGAACTCCCGGAACATCTGCGGCGAGAAGAGCAGACCGGTCTGCGTCCCCATGTCCTCACCGATCATGATGGCGTCTGCGCCTGCCTGACCGGCCGCATGGACGAGCGCTTCGTACACCCTGGCAACCCGGCTGTTGAGCTCCCTGACCTCGTCCGGATGGAGGGCGAGATCCATCAGGTAGACCTCGAGTTTCCGGAGATAGCGGGCATTGTCGAAGACCCAGCCTCCAATACCCGCGACGCGGAACCGGTCGCCGGCGTCGGCAAACCCTTTCCGAATGGTCGTCGCGGTCCTATCGACGTCGTAGACCGGCGGCTCGAACGAGTCGAGCTGTGACCACTCCTCGATCACCGGACGGTGGATCTCTCCCTTCTGGCTTCCGTCTGCCATCCTGACCCAGGTGTTGCCCCAGGCGTCGTCATAGTACTCGAGCGGCCCATCCCGCCAACGCCGTTGGACGTACCCTTCCGGGCTTCCCGGTCCGGTTCGGCACAAGTCGTCCTTGCGTCCGCGGTCGAAGTTGAGCCCAGGACGATGGACGGGGGTGTGGTTCAGATTGGCGGTCACGATCTCTCTGCTGGTCATTGGTCGATTCTACCGGTGGCGCAGGCGAACGGCTACATGCGGTGGACAAAAAGAGGACCGACCCGAAGGTCGGTCCTGCACTCGTACGGTCTGGACTACTTGTCGTTGAAGATCATGGCGAGCTCGGCCATGCGATAGGAGAAACCCATCTCGTTGTCGTAGAAGCTCGTGGCCTTGATCATCGTCTGATCCCCGAGGTCCACGACGAGCAGGTTGTCGGTAATCATCGAGGAGTACGGTTCGCCGACGCAGTCCTGCGAACACTCGTAGTAATCACCGAAGTACACGCTCTTCTTCATGAGCGTGGAGTCGTTCATCTTCTTGACGTTCTCGGTGATTGACTTCGCGAGCTGGCCCTTGGAGACATTCCCCTCTACGAGGTATACCGCCTCAACGACGCTCCCGGTATCCGTCGGGACGCGAAGCGCGGTGCCGTTCAGCTTCCCGTTCAGGTGCGGAAGCACCTTGCCGACCGCGATCGCCGCTCCGGTAGAGGCCGGTATCACGTTGTTGAGCGTAGCCCGATTCTTGCCTCCCCCGAAGAAGTCGACGACTCTCTGCGTGGAGGTGGCCGCGTGCGTCGTGCTCATGAGTCCAGCGACGATCTTGTGGCTCATATCGATGGCCTTGGTGAGCGGCGCAAGACAGTTGGTCGTACAGCTGGCGTTCGAAAGGATCTTCTCGCCCGCCTCAATCGTGTCGTGGTTCACGCCAACGACCACGGTGTGCGTGTCGTCCTTCGCCGGTGCGCTGATGATGACCTTCTTCGCTCCGCCCTTCAGGTGCGCGTTCGCCTTCTCGGCAGTCAGGTAGAACCCGGTGCACTCGAACACGATGTCGACGTCGTGCTTCCCCCAGGGGATATTGGACGCGTCTTTCTCACCGTATACGGTGATCTCATGACGTCCAGCCTTGATGACGTTCTCGCCCTTCAGACTCACCTCGGCCGGGAATCGGCCGTAGATCGAGTCCTTTGGCAGACTCTTCGCGATCTCCTCCGCGGAAACCAGATCGTTTCCCGCAACGATGTCGAACTTGTCGTCGAGCTCGCTGATGATGACGCGCATCACGTTCTTGCCGATGCGGCCCATACCGTTGAATGCTACTTTGATTTTGCCCATGCATTCTCCTTCCATGTATTGGTTTTGGGTTGTACGCCACACCCGTCCCGAACCGGGCTCAAATGCAGCGGGAGCGTTCTGTGTCTAATCAACCAGCTTATCCCAATCCTGTCAAGGCGCCGGGAAGCTGTCCGGAACGCCCTCTCCGCTGTCGCGTGCTTGCGCCCGCCGTCGTTTCCGTCTACAAATCAGGTGAGATGCCAATGGATTCTACGGGCACGAGTTCGGCCGGGGCCGACCGCATCAGCTGGGATCAGATAGCTCTCGCCCCGGTGCTGCAGCTCAAGTTCGGGGTGACGCGACGGACCGTACGTCTGCGAGCGCAGGAGACCGGAACGCGTGTGCGTCTCCAGTTCGGCAGCGAGCACGCAAGACTCGACGGACGCTGGTGCGACGTGCCGGGATTTGGGAGCCGCCTCGAGCTGAGCCTGACGAATGTGGGCGATGAGTCGATCAGGATTACGAGGCTCACCTTTCCGGCGGAAGGCGGAATCGACACGTATGCCTCGGGTATCGAGCCGCGAAAGCTATGCTTCTTTCGCAACGGGTACCAGAGCTGGTCGACCGCGCGCAGCTACCGGGCAAAGGACAAGCCTCTGCGCCCCTGGCTCCAACTCGTGAGCCTCGCGAGCAGCAATCTCGCGAATCTGCCGTCGAACGTGCCCGGGCTCTTTTCGAGCGAGATGTACACAGTCATAACCAATCGGGGAACCGACGACGCATTCCTCGTGGGACAGGGGCCGCCCTTCGACCAGTTCTTCTACATCAAGCTCAACCTCTACCGACAGGCCGACCGCGAAAGCTATTTCGAGCTCATCTATGACTTCGGGCGCAAAATGGTCATGCCGGGAGAGACGGTCGGACTTGGAGCTATCCATTTCGCCCGGGGGCGCACCCATCAGCTCATCCATCGCTACTTCCGGGAGATCGCCATGCGCGCGTCTCCAAGGCTGCCACGGGCGAATGTCCACGGCTGGTGCAGCTGGTACTACTACTACACGAAGATTACCCCAAGGATCATCCGCCGGAATCTGGATGCCCTGCGACGCGCCCGCGATGAGCGTGGGGCGAGAATCGACTTCGTACAGATTGACGATGGGTACCAGCGCGCCGTGGGAGACTGGCTCTCGTTAACCCCGCAGTTCGAGGGGGAGATGGAACGGCTGGCCGACGAGATCCGAGGTGCGGGCTTCAGCCCCGGGCTCTGGATCGCGCCATTCGTCGCAACACGCAGTTCGCAACTGCTTACGATCCATCCGGAGTACGCGCTCCGCGACGAACACGGACGTCGCATCGTTGCGGGGTTCAACTTCTTCTGGCCCGGACGCTACTACTACGGGCTCGACCTGACGAATCCCCGTTTCGAGGAGTACCTGCGCAAGGTCATCCGAACGATCGTTGGGTGGGGATACACGTACCTGAAGTGCGACTTTCTCTTCGGGGCGTGCCTGCGCGGCGGGACCCACCACGACCTGAGGCTGTCGCGAGCGGAGGTTCTGCGGCGCGGGATGCAGACCATTCGGGAGGTTGCCGAAGCGACGACGAGTGAGCGCGTCTTCCTCGTTGGTTGTGGGATGCCGCTGACGACGGGCATAGGAACGGTGGATGCAATGCGCGTTGGACCGGACACCGGAGGGTACTGGATCGAGAAGAAGGGGAGACTCCTTCGCACCGGCGCGATGGTCGGCGTGCGCAACGCCGTGCGCAACAGCATCGTCCGAGGCGCCATGCATCGGGCGCTCTGGTTGAACGATCCGGATTGCCTCATGCTCCGCACGAGCGGAACGAGGCTGAGCTCCGCCCAGCGGCGGACCCAGATCAACGCGATCGCGCTCACCGGCGGCCTACTGCTCTACTCCGACGACTTCACGGCTCTCGACGACGAGGTCCTGAACGAGATCGGCACGATTCAGCGCATCACCAACGACTGTTTCGCCGGACGACTGATTCCTCTCGACATGATGACACACGAGCTCCCGTCGGTGATCTACAACACGGCCGGGTACCTGGGAGTCTTCAACATGAGCGGCCGTCGTGCCACGATCGAGGTGGACGGGTCATATCTGCTCGAACAGGCGGCGCTTGTGTGCGGCGTGTGGCAGGCCCCGTATCACAGGGGGAGCCGGCTCACGGAAGTCTGGAACGGCACCACGCTCGACCTCCAGGACGAACCGGTGCGCATTGGCCCGCTCGGCCCCTACGAGTCGCTCCTATTCTCCCAACAGACGCCGTGAGGTCGTCCCGGGTATCGTGATCCGCTGTCCGACCGATATCGTATGAGGATTGGTGAGCTCATTGTACTCGGCTAGCAGCGGATAGTCGATCTGGTACCGCCGCGCGATCGAACTCAGCGTTTCTCCTTCCTCGACGAAATACTCGATGTCTTCGGTTCGTTCGAACTCGACCAGCCCGGACTGCGGCGTGGGAAAGGACGAGACGGCTGCCTGCAGGGCCGCGTCCTGCCGGTCTGCTGCCGCCCTTGCGGCCTCATCCTCGAGCTCGGGAACGAGAACGACGAGCGCCGCCCCGAGCGCGACGGTCAGCAACGCGAGGCCCGCGGTCCGCAGCGTCGAAAGGACCGGAAACCGGCGTTCCCGGACTGTAGCGCCGGCTGCGGCGCGGGTCATTCGGCATCGTCTCGTCCCTCCGCGGTTCAGTCGTCGGCGGCGTGAGGAGACATGCTGCTCGTTGAGAACTTGCATCATCTCTAGTTATTATCCGCCGGATTGGGCCGACGCTTTAGTCGCGAGCCTCGAAGACACCTCGTTCGCGGTTCTTCTGCACGTGGTTCCACACGAAGACCCGGCCGTTCATGGCGATGTAGACACCGTGCGGGAGCGTCTGAACGGCGGCGACGGCACACCCCAGATTGAAGACCGCGTCGCTTCCTGCGAAGGCGTACGGGACCATCGCGCCGGTGAGAACGATCACGCGAGAGAGATCGCGCGCGCCGAGCACGCGTGCGGTCTCGCACATCGTGTCGGTCCCATGCGTTATCACGATCCGCTCCTCGGCGGACCGCTCGCATGACTCGGCGATGCGCATGCGGTCGGTCTCGTCCATCTCCAGGCTGTCGACGAGTCGGTTGACCTCGAGCTCCACCGGAATCGTGAGTCGCACACGCGCGAGAATCTCCGGCAGGTGTGACGACCGAAACGTCAGCTCACCGCGCAGCTCATCGTAGTGCTTGTCGAACGTGCCTCCGGTGATGATGACTCGGATAGGAGGCTCGGATACCGGTATCATGGCTCGTACCCGAACCGTACCATCGCCGGCCCATACCGTGCGAGCGCTTGCGCATCAGAGATGCCGAGCTCGTCGAGACTGTGGTCGTCGGTCCTGGAGGTGCGGGGCCGTTCCTGCAGCCGCCGAAGCGCAACGCGAAGCCGATCGTCGGGATCGATGCGGAGTCGCAGGAGCGCAGCCGGAACTACCTCGGTTGGCCGTGAGACGAGATCTTCGAAGCGGATCAGCGCGTACTGGTCGGCGGGAAGCCGCGCGGCGAGCTCCTGCGGGCGCGCATACCAGTGCCTCGTCATGACCAGAACATCGTCGAGGAAGGGAAATCTCGCTCGGGGCGAGGCGAAGAAGTGCCAGGCGTACGAGAGCCAGCCGACGGTACTTACCACGCAGTCGAACGGGTGTCGGGCGAGCTCGATGAACCGGGCGTCCGGAAAGACCTCTAGAATCGAGGCGGAACGGACGGTGAACGAAGGGCTCTTGGAGATGTAGATCGCTCCGGGCGGCCTCAAGGCGAGATGGCGTCGGACGACCTCCCGGTAGAAGCACATCGCACGACGGCGTCTCCAGTGGTGGACCGCTTCATCGTAGCGCCAGTACGGCGAGAGCGAGTCGTTCCGCGGCACGAAGAACGCGTTGAAGAGGCTGTCCCAGAGATACAGAAAGAGCCCCTCGTCCTCCTCCGGCTCGTCGAGGCGCACCCGATGCATCGAGACCTCTCCAAGCCGCCGATCCTGAGCCCGCAGGATCGCGCGTCGCAACGCACCGCCAAGCCAACCGTCGACGGTCCAGAGGCCTTGCCAGAACCTACGCTGGGTAATCGACGGAGCGAAGTATATCTCCCAGGTCTTCATCGCGGTCGCCCCCGGCGCCCCGGCGAGCAGCCGATGCAGGAGCGTGCTCCCGCTGCGAAAGTTTCCGATGATGAAGACCGGCCGCTCGATTCGAGTCCGGCGGAACCAGGGAAAGAGCAGGTGATCGAGCAGGAGCCCGATTCGCCCCGAGCCCCCCATCCAGACCATGCAGAAGAAATACATCACCAGGACTCGTGCGCGATGGCCGGTAATCCGCAGGTGCGGATGCCCGAAAGGGAAGAGCGAAGAGAAGGCGTCGGTCAGGAATCGTCTCCAGTTGAAATACATCGCCTCATTCAGTAGCCGAGTACGCTCGAAAGCCACTTCTCGGTCTCTTCGACCGACGAGCTCATCCGCCTCGAGTAATCGGCGATCTGATCGCGTCCGAGCTTTCCCACACCCCAGTACTTGCTCTGCGGATGACTGTAGTAGAAGCCGCTTACGCTCGCGCCGGGCATCATCATGCGACTCTCGGTCAGCGAGATACCGCATCTCGCCTCAGGATCGAGCAGCCTCCAGATGACCTCCTTGTCACGGTGGTCGGGGCACGGCGGGTACCCTGGCGCTGGGCGAATTCCCCGATACTCGATGCGAAGCATCGCGTCGATGTCGAGCTTCTCATCGGGTGCGTACCCCCAGTACTCGCGCCGCACCTTCATGTGCAGGTATTCCGCGAATGCCTCTGCAAGCCGGTCGGCGAGGATCTTGACGAGAATGCTCGAGTAGTCGTCGTCCTGCGCGTCGAACTCGCGCACGATCTCGTCGACACCGAGACCCGCCGTGACGGCAAACATCCCGATGTAGTCGGTTCGGCCGCTTTCTTCCGGCGCCACGTAGTCGCAGAGACTCAGGTAGAACGGTGATTCCTTCTTCGCCTGCTGCTGACGAAGCGTAGGCAGCTCTGCGAGCACGGACCTCTTCGTCTCATCCTCGTAGATCTCTATGCGATCGTCCGCGGTGGAGTTCGCCGGGAAGATCCCGCACACTCCCTGGGCTCGGACTCGTTCTTCGGCGACGAGCCGATCGATCATGCCCCGTGCATCGGCGTAGAGCTTGCGCGCCTCGTCGCCGAACTTGGGATCGTCGAGAATTCCCGGCCACTTCCCGACGATATCCCATGCTACGAAGAAATAGGCCCAGTCGACGAACTCGACGAGTTTCGCGATCGGGACGTCGTTGAGTACGGTAACGCCCGGCGTCGCGGGGACCGGCGGCGCATACGTGTCCCAGCCGGGATCGAAACGCTTCGCCCGTACCGTCTCGATGGGGAGCAGCTCGCGCCCTTCCCACTTTCCCGCGCGCGCCTCTCGCATCTTCTCGTGATCGGCGGCGATCTCGGCGACGTATGCGGCGCGCGCCTCTTCGCTCAGCAGCCGACTGACGACTCCGACGGCCCGGCTCGCGTCCTTCACATGGACCACGGGTCCGGAATACTCGGGGGCGATCTTCATCGCTGTATGGATCCGACTCGTCGTTGCGCCGCCGACCAGCAACGGGATTGTCAGGCCGTGTTGCTCCATCTGACGAGCGTTGAAAACCATCTCCTGCAGGCTTGGGGTGATCAGCCCGGAGAGGCCTATGATGTCGACGTCGCGCTCGCGGGCCTCGTGAAGGATCTCCGAAACGGGTACCATCACGCCAAGATCGATGACCTCGTAGTTGTTGCACTGGAGCACGACGCCGACGATGTTCTTGCCGATGTCGTGAACATCTCCCTTCACGGTTGCCATCAACACTCGGCCCTTCGCGCGCGGCTCGCCCTTCTGTTCGGCTTCCAGGTACGGCAACAGGTAGTTCACCGCGCCCTTCATCACCCGCGCGCTCTTGACGACCTGCGGCAGGAACATCTTGCCGCTGCCGAACAAGTCGCCGACGACGTTCATCCCGTCCATGAGAGGCCCCTCGATCACTCTGATCGCCTCACCGAGCTCGCGGCGGGCAGCTTCGGTGTCTTCCTCGATGTAGGTCGTGATGCCTCGAACGAGCGAGTGGCGCAGTCGTTCGGCGACCGGCAGCTCGCGCCAACTGAGGTCCTCATCCCGAGATCGTCCGCCGCCGACCACCGTCTCGGCGAGCTCGATGAGGCGGTCGGTCGCGTCATCGCGTCGGTCGAGCAGCACATCCTCAACGCGTTCCATGAGCTCGGGATCGACCTCGTCGTACACCGCGAGCTGTCCCGCGTTCACGATCCCCATGTCCATCCCGGCCTGCATCGCGTGGTAGAGAAAGGCCGCGTGCATCGCCTCTCGAACGCCTTCGTTTCCCCGAAACGAGAAACTGACATTGCTCACACCGCCGGAGACGTGGACCCCCGGAAGGTTCTCCTTGATCCAGCGCGCCGCCTCGAAGTAGTCGAGCGCGTAGCGACGGTGCTCGTCGATGCCGGTCGCCACCGCGAACACGTTGGGGTCGAACATGACATCGTGCGGGGGAAAGCCCAGTTCACCGACGAGGATGTCGTAACACCGTCGGCATATGGCGATCCGGCGCTCGAGCGTGTCGGCCTGACCCTGTTCGTCGAACGCCATGACGACCACCGCGGCGCCGTACCTCAGCACCGCCCGCGCCTGCTCGCGAAACGCCGTCTCTCCCTCTTTGAGGCTGATCGAGTTGACCACCCCCTTTCCCTGGACGCACCGCAGCCCCGCGTCGATCACCTCCCAGTTACTCGAGTCCACCATGATGGGAACGCGGGAGATGTCCGGTTCGGAGGCAACGAGGGTGAGAAAGGTCGTCATGGCAGACACGCCGTCGAGCATGGCCTCGTCCATGTTGACGTCGATCATCTGTGCGCCACTTTCCACCTGGTCACGCGCTATCTCGAGCGCCTGCGAGTATTGGCCTTCCTTCATGAGTCGGGCGAAACGGCGACTCCCGGCGACGTTCGTTCGCTCGCCGACGTTGACGAAGCCGCGGCTCTCGTCCATGACCAGCGGCTCGAGACCGCTCAATCGGGTCCAGGCGGGAACGTCAGGGATCGTCCGCGGAGCCGCGCCGGCTACGGCGTGCGCGATCGCTTCAAGATGCTCGGGAGTCGTGCCGCAGCAGCCACCCACGATGTTCACGAGGCCGTCCTTCGCGTAGGAGCCGACGATCTGCGCCATGAGCTCGGGAGTGTGATCGTACTCGCCGAGCTCATTGGGAAGGCCGGCGTTCGGGTGGGCGCTGACCGGTTCCGCGGCCACGGCGCCAATCGCCGCGACATGGTCGCGCAGCTGGTCGGCGCCGAGCGCGCAGTTCAGCCCCACCGAAAAAGGACGCGCGTGCGCCACCGAGTAGTAGAACGCCTCTGCAGTCTGGCCGGTGAGGGTCCGTCCGCTCGAGTCGGTGATGGTCCCGGAGATCATGATTGGTGCGGCTTCCCCGCGAAGGTCGAAGAGCGTGAGGAGCGCATAGATCGCGGCTTTTGCGTTCAGCGTGTCGAAGATCGTCTCGATCAGCAGGAGATCGACTCCGCCGTCGAGGAGCCCTTCGGCCGCCCGGGTGTAGGTCGCAGCAAGCGCTTCGAACGTCACGTTTCGCGCACCCGGATCGTTCACGTCCGGCGAGATCGACAGCGTCCTGTTCGTGGGGCCAAGGACGCCGGCGACGAACCTCGGGTGTCCGGCGTCGGCGGCAAGAGCGTCGTCCGCCGCGGCCCGGGCGACCCGGGCACCCTGCAGGTTGAGCTCGTAGACGATCTCTTCGAGTCCGTAGTCGGACTGGCTGATGCTGGTCGCGTTGAAGGTATTCGTCTCGATGATGTCGGCCCCGGCCCGGATCATGCGCGCGTGAATTTCGTAGATCATATCGGGGCGAGTGATGCACAGCAGATCGTTGTCGCCGCGCAGGGGCTGTTCGGTCGACTCGATCGCGGCGATCGAGCGCTTCGTCTCGAAGAGCTCGGCGTGCGCTTTCAGGGCCGACTTCCCCCCGCTCAGCCGCTTGCCGCGGTAGTCCTCCTCATCCGGAGCGAGCGACTGGATCATCGTTCCCATCGCGCCATCGAGCAGCACGATTCGGTCGCGCATCAGGGCGCGAAGCATTTCTGACTTTTGGTTTCGACGCATTAGCCACCAATATACCAGATCAGATCCATAAGAAAAGCGGCACGCTTTCGAAACGACGGAGCGTCGTCGGCAACCGTCAGGGCCTGCGGCCCGCCTTCGCCCAGGAATCGCGCAGCCCGGTGATCCTGTTGAGAACCGGCCTGCCCGGCTCGCTGTCGGGCTGATCCGCGACGAAGTACCCGTGGCGCAGCAGTTGGCATCGCGCTCCCGGCGGCAAACCGAGCACCGCCGGCTCTGCCATCGCGCCGGTCAACACCTTCCGCGAATCAGGATTGAGAAAGTCACGGAAGTCCCGGTCACCGAGGTTGACCATATCCTCTCGCGTGAAGAGATGGTCGAACAGACGTACCTCGACCGGAACCGCGTCTGCGGCGCTCACCCAGTGGAGCGTTCCCTTCACCTTGCGGCCGTCGGGGGTCGTCCCGCCTCGGGACTGTGGGTCATAGGTGCACCGCAACTCGGTTACCGTGCCGTCTGCGTCGCTGACCACCTCATCGCACGTGATGTAGTACGCGTGCTTCAACCGGACCTCACGACCGACCGCCAGCCGGAAAAACTTTCTTGGGGGGTCCTCCATGAAGTCGTCCCGCTCCACGTAGATCTCCCGGGAAAAGGTGACCTTCCGCGTCCCGGCCTCGCGATCCTCGGGATTGTTCTCCGAATCAAAGGCTTCGGTGGCGCCGGCCTCGTAGTTGGTGAGGACCACCTTGATCGGGTCGAGCACGACCATCACCCGGGGAGCGGTTCGGTTCAACTCCTCGCGCAGGCAGAAGTCGAGCAGCGCGCGGTCGACCATGATCTCCGTCTTGGACACGCCAACCCGTACGAGAAACTCCCTGATACTCTGAGGCGTATACCCGCGACGGCGGATCCCTCTGATCGTCGGCATGCGCGGATCGTCCCATCCGTCGACGACTCCCTCCTCGACCATCGCCCGGAGGTTTCGCTTGCTCTGAAGCGTATAGGTCATATTGAGGTTGTTGTACTCGACCTGCTGCGGGTGCCAGACGCCAAGCTGGTCGAGGAACCAGTCGTAGAGGGGTCGGTGGTTTTCAAACTCGAGACCGCAGATCGAGTGCGTGACCTCCTCGATCGAATCGCTCTGCCCGTGCGCCCAGTCGTAGGTCGGATAGACGCACCACGCGTCGCCGGTCCGGTGATGGTGCGCGTGAAGGATCCGGTACATCACCGGGTCGCGCATGTTGATGTTCGGGTGCGCCATGTCGATCTT
>SLST01000092.1 GCA_007130265.1 Spirochaetales bacterium | reverse complement strand
GGCGCGTCGGTCTCGAAGAAGCACTGATCGAGATCCGGAAGGAGCTCCGTGACGCCGGTGCGCATCTCGCGGTTGTACTGCTGCAGAAACCGGTAGAAGCGGGCCCCCGCGTCGGCCGTGCGGGCTGCGGCGGTGAGCACCTCGTCGACGACCGATTCCGGGAGTCCAGGGGAGAGCGCCTTCGTGAGGATGAGCTCGAGGTGCGTCGTGCCGTCCATCCGCGAGAGGGCGTTCGCGCCGTAGATGATCGTTCTAGGATTGTCCGAGACGGTGAAGTGCGAGACGATTCGCGGGTACGACTCCTCATCGTGCAGTCGCACGAGCGCGACCATGCACTTCCCCTGCAGGAAATGGTCGGCCGAGTCGAGGCCGCGGCGCAGGAGCGGAATCGCCCGGCGTATTCCGTGCTCCCCGAGGATCTCGGCGGCGACCCAGGCGGAGGTGAACTCTCCGTGCTCGAGCTGGTCGAGGATCGCCCGTTCGGTTTCCGGGCGGAAGTCGATCCTGCCGAGGGCCTCCAGCGCGTGCACCCGTACCGAAAGGCGCGGCGAGGAGAGTCGCTCGCGAAGCACGTCCTCCGACACCGACGAGCCTATCTCCCCGAGCCTTTGGACGTGCCGCGTCTCCTCGCGCCCGCCGCTTCGCTCTCTGAGACGGTTCAGCACGAAGAGGGCCTGCATGTCGCGTGCAGACAGCAGGAGCCCCAGAATGCTCCGGATAGGCCACTCATCAAGCCGTTCAAGGCTGCGGATGACGAACACGAGGACGATGATCGCCCCGGAGATGACACCGAAGTAGGTCCGGTAGATATCAAGATCGCTCATCCCAAGACGCTCGAAGACCGAGAGCAGTCCACCTCCGATTACCGAACCCGCGAGTCCGGCGGCGGCGCCGGAGACGATGCGGATGAAGAGCGAGCTGCCCACCCGGTCCGACTCGTCGACCGAAGCCAGGAAGTACTGGTTCAGGCCGACGATGATGCCCACCTTGCAGTAGCCCGCCACGAAGAAGGTGAGGCCCACCATGACGAGCTGCGGTTCCTTCGGCGCAAAGGTCCAGTAGAGCGTCGGCATGACCAGACCGGCCGTGTAGAGCAGCAGGAGCGGGCGCGGGCCCACACGGTCGGCGATCACCCCGTTGATGAGCGCCGCGGCGATGCCGCCGAGCAGCAGGATGAGCGACATGAGGAGCGCCGTCGAGTCCGGGATGCCGTAGCCGCTCTTGACGGCCATCATCATGAAGGGAGTGACGATCGTGAAGGCGACGAGGCCGGCGCTCCAGGCGAACAGGAGTCGGCGCACCCTGGTATGGGTCCAGAGGTTCCTCATGGCCACACGCAGCGGTTTGCGAGCCGACGCTTGCGGGACCGAGGATTCGGGGACCCGGGCGAGAACCGTACTCGAGTAGAAGCCGATCAGACAGGCACTGCCGATGAAGAGCTGATACACCCATACCTCGTCGACGTAGCGAAGCACGAGGATGACCGTCGTCGTCGTGAGCAGGTGCGTCGTGTTCGACCGGACAAAGTTTCCCGACAGGAAGCTGCCCCGGTTGTCCCGCGTTGTGACCTCGCCGACGAGCGGGGTGTTCGCGACCGTACCGAAGCTGCGGAAGAGCGCGAATCCGAAAGCTCCAGCCAGGATCAGGCCGGAGACCGCGGCCTGGGGCGCGGTGCGGCCCACGAAGGGAGCGAAGACCATGAGCGATGCCGATGCGTACCGAAAAAACCAGCCGAGACCCCATGTGCGCGCCGCACCCAAGCGCGCGACGGAGAGCTTTCCGACCAGCATGAACGGCATCGTCAGATGGACGAACGACGCGAGGACTGCGACCAGCGGGTCGGAGACGTTGTTGCGCAGGGCGTACAGGATGAGCATGTTCTCAAGCAGGAGCGCGACTGTTATGCCGTTGAGTTTCAGGAACCGGTGAAAGAGTTGGCGACCCGCGGCACGCTGATCAGACGAGAGGAAGGGAGAAAACTCCCGTTGTTTGCCCAGGAAAAGTGTCTTGAATCCGTTCATGAGGGTGCCGATCGTCGCTTCAGGCTACCAGAAATACCGGTCAGTGTCGAACCGAGCGCCGGCGCGACCTGAGTCGCGCGCCGCCCATTGCATCTCCCACGATCACGAGGCACATGACGGTGAGGCAGAGGACTGCCCCCGGGAGCAGCGTCACCCATGGCGCCGCGTCGAAGTAGGCGCGGCTTCCCTCCTGGAGCATTCGGCCCCAGGAGGGGTAGGGCGGCGGGACCCCCAGACCAAGGAAGCTCAGGGTCGCCTCCGCGCCGATCGCCGTGCCGAGACAGGTCGCCAGGTACGCGGCGAGGGGGGGAGCCGAGGCCGGCAGCAGATGCCGCAGGACGATGCGAGAGGCTCCGGCGCCGGTCGAGCGCACCACGGTGAGGTACTCCTCGTTGACGACCGAAAGCGCTGCGGCGCGGGCCACTCGGGTCACGAGGGGGGCCAGGGCAAGCGCGATCGCCGCGGCGACGGCGATTGGGGTGGGCGAGAGTGCGACCACGACGATGAGCGCCATCACGAGAAACGGAAAACCCATAAAGACGTCGACGACTCGCTGCACGACAAGATCGAAGGTGCCGCCGGCGTACCCTGAAGCGAGACCGAGTGCGGAGCCGATTACGCCGGCGGTCGCGACCGCCGCGAGCGCGACCGCGAGTGAGACCCGTGCCCCGTGCAGGGTCCTGCTGAATACGTCGCGGCCGAAACCGTCGGTCCCGAAGAGGTGCGTCGGGCTCGGCGGGGCAAGCCGACGCGCCGCCTCCTGATCCAGTGGATCGAAGGGCGCGATGAGCCCGGCCGCCAGCGCGCTCGCGCCGACCACGACGAGATAGAGTGCCGCCGCGGACCGGATTATCGCTTGCGCCGTCGGTGTTGTTCTCCTCACGACGCCCTCCGCTCATAGTGCACCCGCGGATCGACCACCGCGTACGCGAGATCCACGAGAAGGTTCACGAGCAGCACGAGGACGACGAGGACGACCGCGGCGCTCTGCACGACCGGGTAGTCGCGCGCGAGCGCGGCGTGGACGATTCCCCGTCCGAGGCCGGGCAGACCGAAGACGGTCTCGACCACGAGGGCGCCGCTTACGAGCGTGCCGAACTGGAGGCCGGCGACCGTGATGAGCGCGAGCATCGCGTTGGGAAGCGCGTGTCGAACCACGACGCCGAGCTCGGAGAGTCCGCGGGCGCGGGCCGCTTCGGCGAAATCGCTTCGCAGCACGTCGATGAGCCGAGCCCGGGTGACCCGGAGGAGATGCGGAAGGTACGCTGCCGCGAGGAGTAGCGCGGGCCACACCATGATCTCCACGTGCTCGAGGATATCCTCGCCGGGAGTCGAGTAGATGATGGGGGGTGACCAGCGGAACAGGCGCAGCAGCACCCAGACGAGGAGAAGCGACGCGAAGACGCTGGGCACCGCGAGAGAAGCGCCTGCGAGGCCCTGCACCGTCCGGTCGAGCAGCGTACCGCGGCGCATGGCGGCGGCGACGCCGAGCGGCACTGCGACGAGGAGCGAGGCTGCGACGGTGTAGACGGCGAGGAGCGCCGTGACGGAAAGCTGCCCCGCCACGATCGAGCCGATGGGCTCGCCGGTCTCGAGCGAGGCGCCGCCGAACCGCCCGGTCACCATGCTCGCCATCCAGCGCAGATACTGGGTGAGAAGCGGATCGTTGAGCCCGAGCTCTTCGCGGAGCGCATCCCGGATCTCCACCGTGTGCGGGGTGTCGGCGAGGATCGCGAGCGCCACGTCGCCGGGCAACGCCCGCATGACGAAGAAGATCAGGAGCGAGGCGGCGAAGGCCGTCGGGACGATCAGGACGATCCGGCGAAGGATGTAGCGGGTCATCGGTCGAGCCAGACGGTCGCGAAGTCGGTGTGGGTGTGCATGTCCTCGGGCGGGACGACGACGCCCCGCACCCGGGAGCGATAGGCGACGACGTCGATCGACTCGGCGACCGGCACGATATAGGTACGTTCGAAGAAGAGGTAGCGCGACACCCGTCGCCACACTTCAACGCGCTGCTCCATCGTCACCGATTCGCGCAGACGCCGGTAGAGTTCGTCGAGGTGCCGGTCGTCGTGCTTGGCGTACGCGTCCGGATTGAGCTCGTAGCGCCCATAGACCGATTCGGTTCCTTCGGGGATGGGGGAGGGTGCGAGCCTGCCCTGCTGCGAGTCGTATTCGAGGCTCACCCGCGCGCGATTCCACTCTCCCTCGTCCACGATCTGCAGGCGAAGGTCGACGCCGAGCCCCGCGAGCTGCGCTTGCAGGAACTCGCCGCCTTCGGTCATGATCCCCCGGGTCAGGTGGCCCATGGCAAATCCGTCGGCGTAGCCTGCCTCCTCCATGAGTCGGCGGGCCTCCGCTCTCCGTTGTTCGAGCGGCGCGGTGTCGTAGCGGGGCCAGTTGATGAACTCCGTGGGGACGTTGATGTCGCCGGGACCGATGCTCGGCGTCGTCCAGCCGTAGCCGCCGAGCGCCGAGGGAATCGCCGCCGGCTTGTCGATCCAGAGCGCGATCGCGCGCCGCACCCGCGGGTCCTGCCACGGTCCCTCCTTCAGCACGTTGAAGGCAAGGCGAAAGTTGCCGCCGTCGGAGCGCGCGAAGAAGACGGTCTCGCCCAGGTCGCGCTCGTAGGCGGCCGCGCGCTCGCGCGAGAGGAAGTGCGCCTGGCCGCGCGCCGTTCCGTCGAGACGGCCGCTTCGGAAGGCCGCGTCCATCGCGAAGGGGTCCGGCATGGTCACGTAGTCGATCCGGTCGAGGTAGGGGAGGCGGACGCCGCGCGAGTCGCGCTCGAAGTAACGGTCGAAGCGGTCGACGCGCACGAGGCTGCCGCGTCGGTACCGCCCCAACCTGAAGGGCCCGAGCCCCACGAGCCCGACGTCGAGCGGCGAGACGTTGACCTGCCCAGCCTCGATGCGGGGCTCCATCAGGTGGCGCGGGTGAGCGATCTTGAACCGCGGGTTCGCGAGGATCTGCAGGAAATGGGCGTTGCGGTGAGCGAAGGTGATGCGCAGTCGCCGCTCGTCGAGCGCCTCCACCTTCGTGGCGATACCCAGCTCTCGGGCAAAGTACGCCGGCGGCCGCACCGAGTCGCCGCTTCGCGCGCCGAAGAAGACGAGGTCGAACCAGAACTTCGCGTCCTCCGCCGTGAACCGCCGTCCGTCGTGCCAGTAGGCGTCGCCGCGCAGCACGAAGGTCCAGACCCGGAAGTCGGGGCTGTGATCCCACCGCAGCGCGAGGTACGGACAGACGGTGTAGAAGTCCTCGCGGCAGCGCGTGACGAGGTTCCCCGCGCCGAAGAGCGCGCCGCCCACGTGGTGGAGCGCGATACTGCTCGTGAACATGGTGTCGAATCCGGCCGGCGGGTCGCCGCGGTTCGCGAGCGTCAGGGTGCCCCCGCTTCGGGGCTCCTCCGCCGCGGCGACTGTGGCGGCGGCGAGCAGGAGCGCGGCGACGATTGCCGCGATCGCGCTGAGCGCGGGTTGCCGCGATAACACCTGCCGCCGCGCGTCGCGCCGGGTTCCTGGTCTTGTCTTGGGTTCGCGCATGGCTTACTCGAACAAATGGCACGCCACGGCGTGTCCGGGACGCACTTCTTTCAGGACCGGCCGGAGCGACTCGCATTTCCCCGGGATTACCTTCGGACACCGGGTGTGAAAGGGGCAGCCGGAAGGGACCGCAGTTGCGTTGGGCGGCTCACCCGGGATGACGCTGCGCAGGCTGTGCCGGTTCGCCGGGTCCGGCTCGGGCACGGCGGCGATCAGTCCCTGGGTGTAGGGATGGAGCGGCTCGCCGATGAGCGCCGCCGACGGGCCGATCTCGACCGCAGTGCCAAGGTACATCACGAGCGTGCGGTCGGAGAAGTGACGGGCGCTCGCGATGTCGTGCGTGATGTAGAGGATCGTCATGCCCCGCCGCTCCTGGAGCTCGCGCAGGAGGGAAAGGATCTCCGCACGGCTCGAGGCGTCGATCATTGAAACCGGTTCGTCCGCGACGATGAACTCGGGCTCGAGCATCAGCGCCCGCGCGATACAGACCCGCTGCCGCTGTCCGCCGGACATCGTGTGCGGATAGGTGTCCACGAAGTCCGAAGCCGGCGTCAGGCGGACGAGTTCGAGCGCCTGCAGCACGGCGTCGCGGCGTGACGACGAATCGCCGACCCCGTGCACGACCAGCGGCTCGAGCAGCTGGTCGCCGATCGTCATGAAGGGGCTGTTGCTCGCGTACGGGTCCTGGAAGACGACCTGTGCCCGTCGCCGGTACGCCTTCAGCTCGTCTCCCTCAAGGTTGGCCACGTTCATCCCGGCGAATGAGACCGTTCCTTCGGTGATGGGAACGAGCCGCACGAGCGCCCGGCCGAGCGTCGTCTTGCCGCTGCCCGACTCGCCCACGACGGCGACGATCTCGTTCGCCGCGATGCCGAGTGAGACCCCGTCCACGGCCTTCACCACCGATCGGCGAAAGAGTCCCGCCCGCGGGTAGAAGTGGACCCGCAGGTCTCGCGCCTCGATCAGCAACCCGTTCGCTGCAGTGCCCGTGGGGTCGCTCGCGGGGTCGCTCATGAGGTCTCTCCTTCCCGGACTTCCGCCGTTCGAGTTTGATCCGCGTAGAGCCAGCACCTCGCGCGATGACGCTCTCCCACCTCGACGAGCTCGGGCGGTCGCGTTGCGCACGGTTCGAAGGCGCGCGGACACCGTGGTCGGAATCGGCACCCGGCGGGGCGGTCCATCGGGTCGGGCGGGGCTCCCGCGAGAAAGCCCGGGGCTTGTTCTCCGTGGACGCGCGGGACGCTTGCGAGCAGCCTTTCGGTATACGGGTCGCGCGGCGAGGTGAGCACCGCGTCGGCAGGCCCGAACTCCCGAAGCTCCCCGGCGTGGACGACCGCAATCGAGTCGGCGAGGTCGGCGGCGAGTGCGATGTCGTGCGTGATGAAGAGGTACGACAGTCCCCGCTCCCACTTCAGCCGCTTCAGCAGGTTCATGATCTGCGCCTGCACGCTCACGTCGAGCGCTGAGGTGGGCTCGTCGAGAATCACGAGCGACGGGTTGAGGCTGAGGGCCGACGCGATGGCCGCCCGCTGCTTCATCCCGCCGGAAAGCTCGTGCGGGTAAGCGCGCGCCACGTCGCGGGTGAGCCCCACGAGCTCGAAGAGTCGTTCAACTTCCGCCTCCATCTTCGCTCTTGGCATGCCGTCGAGGAGGAGCCGCTCGCCCACCTGCGGTCCGACCCGCAGCACCGGGTTGAACGAGTTCATCGCTCCCTGGAAGACGACCGCGATCTCGCTCCAGCGAACCGTTCGGCGGTACTGCTCGGTGCTGAGCGCGGTGAGATCGCGGCCCCCGTAGGCGACCCGGCCGCCTACCCTGCCGGTATTCCGCGGAAAGACCCGCGTCACGAGCGAAACCATGCTCGTCTTGCCGCTTCCCGATTCGCCGATGATGCCGAGCGTATCGCCCGGCTCTTCGATTGCGAATGAGACGCGGTCGACCGCGCGAAGCGCGCCGCGCGCGGTCTCGTATTCGAGCAGCAGGTCGGTTGCCTCTAGGAACGCCACATCCGTGCTCCTTTCAGCCGGGGATCCACGATCGACTCCATCCCGAGCGCGATCAGCATGAAGGTCACCGCGGTGAGCACGATGAGCAGGCCGGGCGGGATGACCCACCACCAGTAGCCCAGGAAGACCGCGCCGGTCCTGAATCCGCTTTCGAGAATCTGGCCCCATGTGGGGATCGATGGATCACCGAGCCCGAGGAAGCTCAGCCCGGCTTCCGCGAGGATCGCGGAGGGGGCGAAGAACACGAGCTGGGCGAAGATATACGAGGCGGTGTGCGGGAAGACGTGGTGGATGATGATCCGCGCCTTCGAAGCGCCCAGAGACACCGCCGCCTCCACCTCCGGACCCTGGCGCAGCTGCAGGACCATCGTGCGCACCATGATCGTCAGCCCCGGCCAGCTGAAGGCCACGAGCACGAGCAGGATGATCCAGAGCTGGGACCCGCCTATGAAGACGAGGAAGATCAGGAGCGGGAGGACCGGAATGTTCGCGACGATGTCCGCGGCGCGCTGGATCACGAGGTCCGTGCGTCCTCCGGAATAGCCGCTGAGCAGACCGAGCGCCGTCCCAAGAAAGGTGCTCACCGTTGAGGCTGCGAGCCCAATGGCGAGCGCCACCGGGAGGCCGTACAGCAGCCCGACCGCGAGGTCGCGACCGAGCGCGTCTGTGCCCATCACGCCGTACACCGACCCGCCCACGACGAGGCGCGCCTCCTCGAGCCGGTCGTCTTCAGTACTCGTCATCACTTCGATGCGGACGGTGTACTCCCCGGCAAGCGGCTCGAGCTCCCCGTCGGCGATGCGGCCGAACGCAAGCCGCTCGAAGTTGTCGCGGATGCGGTCCGCCGAGAGATCTGCGTCGAATCGACTGTCGTATAGCGCCGCAAGCGACTCGCCGGCGAGGCCTTCGCCGCGGGCAACGATGCGGTTCGGCTCTTCGGCGTGGCGGACGTACGGAGCCGATTCGCCGGGACGCGCACCGGAGACGACCTCGCGAAAGAGTCTTACTTCGCCGCCGTCAGGCCGGACGAGGGTCGCGCTGATGATCGGCGGGCGGGCGCCGAAGGTGAACTCGCGCATCGTGATCGCAAGCGAGGTGGGGCTCGTCTGCCCGTCGTGGTCGAAGGGGAACTCCCACCGCTGGACGAACGCCCTGCCCG
>SLST01000534.1 GCA_007130265.1 Spirochaetales bacterium | reverse complement strand
GATGGTCACGATGTCCGCCTGCCCGGATCTACCTTGTTCGAGCTCTCGAGCGTTCTCCAGGAAGCCGTCCACAACGCCGTCCGGCATGGCGGATGCCGGAGAGTCGAGGTGAGGATGCGGGCGGAGCGCGCCTCGCTGCATCTCGAGATCGCCGACGACGGTTCCGGCTTCGACGTCCGCGAATTACCCGAGCGTGGCCACTACGGGATCCAGGGTATGCGCGAGCGCGCAGAGGCCCTCGGTGGAGAGCTTCGGGTTCGGAGTTCGATCGGTACGGGAACTACGGTCACGGTTGCCGTGCCGCTTCCAGACGCGACGATCCGGGAGGCGAACGGTGCCTGAGTCGATTCGGATCCTCATCGCCGACGACCATACGATGGTGCGGCAAGGCGTCAGAGCGCTCCTGGAGACCGATCCGCGAATGAGCGTCGTGAGCGAGGCCACAGACGGACGCGAGGCGTTGCAGCAACTGGAAGAGCGTGAGGTCGATGTGGTCCTCATGGACCTCCGGATGCCGCGCATGGACGGCATCACCGCCCTCAAGCAGATTCTTCGCAACGACCCGAGTCAGGCGATCATCATCTTGACCACTTTCGACGAAGATGAGCTCATGCGCGAGGCGCTTGCGGCCGGCGCCCGCGGGTACCTCCTGAAGGACATGTCCCGGGAAGCTCTGCTTCGAACGGTAGAGGCCGCGGCTCGCGGAGAAGCGCTCCTCGATCCGGCACTGCTGTTGCGGGCACTCTCGGCCGCGCAGCCGGGCGGGTCGTCGGCCGGCGGGTCGTCGGCCGGTGGGGACCGACCGGCGGACTCGCCCCTCACCGACCGCGAGGAACAGGTGCTGAGGGCCATCGCCGAGGGCAACACCAGCAAGAGCGCCGCGGCCGAGCTCGGGATCAGCGAGCGCACGGTGAAAGCTCACCTGACCAGCGTGTTCGACAAGCTTGGCGTCGACACCCGGGCCGCCGCGATCGCCTGCGCCATTCAGAACGGTTGGTTGTAGTTCGGGAAGCGGGTGCTCGGCTCCGCCTGCCTAAGGAGTGCGCTTCTCCGGCGACTTCATGACTGCAGGCCGCGTACAAGGAGCGACGGAATCCCGGGAGCACCTGGATTGACGCAATGCTCGATACCACCGTCGGTACCGACGCTGGAGTTCCCTGTGCCGCTTGCTGTCCTTCCATTCGACGACATGGCAGCCCGAGCTTACCGACAGATCCGCCTCCACGCATCAGATTACTCATCGTCCGATGCCCTGATTGCGGCATTCACCAGCTCGCCGAACGTGTCTTCGATCCCCCGCACGTCCGTGAACTGGTCCGCAACGCAGCGAGACTCCAGACTCTGGTCCAGCAGCAGCTTCATTGGTGACAGGCAGCGAGTCGTCGCTCGCGGGCGTCGGCATACTGTGCTCCTACTGCCGGACAATCCTTCCGATATCAAGGATCACCGGCGCCTCGTCGTCGCGGAGCGCGCCAAAGAGAAAGTCGCTGTGACCGGCCCCCGGGTAGATGATGATCTCTGTTTCCACACCGGCCGCGCGAAGCGCCGCGCTCATGTGTTCGCTCTCCGCCAGCGGCACCGTTTCGTCCGCGTCGCCGTGGATCAGCCAAGCCGGTGGGCCAGTGCCGAGGGCCGCGTATGTCTCAGGCGAAGCCGCCGCAAAACCCTCCGGCCCCTGCATCACCGCGGTCATGATGGGTGATTCGAGCCCGAGCGACTCCCGGTGCGCCGCGTGACGCGCGGTATCGTAGACACCGCTCAGCCCAATGTAGCCGCGGATGTCGTCGGTGGAGTGCCCGGTGTCCGCCAGCCACCGAGGATCGTAGGACACAAGACCGCTCAGGTGCGCTCCGGCGGAGTGTCCGCTCAGGTACACTCGTTGCGGGTCGCCACCGTGCGCTGCGATGTTCTCGAGCACCCACGCTGTGGCATCGGCAACCTCGCGGGCCATCTGCTGGTATGTTGCCTCCGGGTAGAGGGTGTAGTCGGGAATCACCACCACCATCTTCTGCGGCAGGAGCTGCATCGCAACCGGCGTGAAGAGCTCCTTGTCGTAGGAGCTCCATCCGCCGCCGTGAACGAAGATGAGGACAGGATAGCCGGCGCCCTCCGGCTGACCGTAGAGATCAAGCATGACGTCGGAATGGTTGGAGAACGGCACATCGATCTGCAGGTGTTCATAGGTTCGCCGGAATCTCACGCCCGCACGGTGCGCACGGTACATGCCTCCGTAGAACGCGGCGGTGCCGAGTAGAGTGCAGCTGGTCACAGTCAAGATCGCGAGCACGAGGGCGGTCGCCTGGAACAGGCGATAGGTGCTGGCTCGTTGGTTCTTCATCACGGCAAAGATAGTCATTCTGGCAGGTAGTCGGTGCGGCCCTCAAGCGTACGCAGAGCGGGATAGATCAGGCGCTCTCGGATACCAGGGAAAGGCGCTTCGCGCAGATCCGCTCGACGGCAGGCGATGAGGTCGATATCGCGATCGATTTCCACTTCGCGCATGACGCCGGCATCCTCGTGTATCCGCAGTCGAGTGGCCTCTTCGCCTATTCCTTCACCGCCCCGGCGGTAACGCCTGCGATAACATACTTGCTGAAGACGAAGAAGAAAAGGACAGCCGGAAGCGCGACGAGCATCATCACCGCAAACTGCACCGCGTAGTCGGCCGAGTACTGTCCCTGAAAGCGTATGATGGAGAACGGCAGCGTTCGCTTGGCCTCAGAGACGAGGTAGGTGTTGGCCATGATGAACTCGTTCCAGGTATTGAGGAACGTCATGACGCCAACGGTCACGAATCCCGATTTCGCCATCGGCGCGATGATACTCGCGAGAATGCGGGGCATGTGCGCGCCGTCCATGTATGCGGATTCCTCCATCGACTTCGGGATCGATGCCATCAGGCCGACGAACATGAGGGTGCTGAACGAGAGGTTGAACGCGACGTAAGGGATGATGACTCCGATATAGGTGTTGATGAGCCCGAACAACCTGAACCACTGGAAGTTTGGAAGCAGTGTCGTGTGGATGGGGATCACCATTCCCACGAGCACGAGGTTGAACACGAGTCTGCGTCGTTTCCACTGCATGCGCGCGCAGGCGTAGCTAATCGTGAATGCCAGGAAGCAGGTGCTCAGCACCGAAGCGGTGACGATGATAACGCTATTGGTGAAGTAGCGCGGAATACGTCCATCGACGAAAGCGCGGGCGTAGTTGTCCCAGCGTGCGGGAGAGGGAAGACTCAGGATCTCAGGACCAAACAGCTTCGTGCTCGAGGTGAGCGAGTAATTCGCGAGCCAGATCAGCGGGAAGATCTGGAGAAATGCGAGGGTAGTGAGCCCGGTGAAGAGAAGGATCCGTGCGGCCGGTACGCGTCGGGAGCGGCCTGCGGGGACTTCGTTGTCCTGGATTGCGTTGTCCTGGGTAGCCATTCTACAGCTCCGTGGTCTGGTGGAATGCGCGACGTATCAACAGCGTCAGGCCGAGTCCGAAGACGACGAAGACGACCGATATCGTGTTTCCATACCCGAAGCGACTCGCGACGAACGCTTCCTGGTAGAGGTAGTTCGCTACGAGCTGGGTCCTGCTGCCGGGCGCTCCGCCGGTCGAGAGATAGACCACCTCCATCTGCTTCAGACAGGAGATGACCCCGATAATAACGACCGACTGAATGACAGGCCTTATGTAGGGAATCACGATCCGTGTGTATATCTGGAACCGATTCGCGCCATCGACGATTCCAGCCTCTTCGAGCTGTCCGGGTACGGTCACGAGCCCCGAGTAGTAGAAGAGCAGCGCCCACGGGAATCCGTACCAGACGATGATGAAGATGATCGCGCCGAGCGCGGTGCTCGGATTGCTCAACCAGGAGGTGGTCAGCGACTCCAGCCCGATTGCGGTCAATACCTTGTTCACGAGGCCGAAGTCGGAGTCCAACAGATTCACCCAGAGGGCGGTCACGAGGACGACGGTGAGAATTGCGGGGATGAAGAATATCGTTCGATAGATGTGCGACTGCCGTGAGGTGAGCTTCGTGAGGACGGCCGCCACGACGAAGGCGATGGGGTTCTGGATGAACAGCGTAACGAAAAGCAGCACGAAGAAGTTGCCGATCGAACGCCAGAAGATCTCATCCTGCATGAGCGTCCGATAGTTCTGAAGACCGACGAAACGCATGTCGCCAAACCCGTCCCAGCGGACGAGACTGTAGTACGCGCTCAGGAGGATCGGCGCGAGAACCGCGAAAGCGAGGATCACCAGCCCCGGAGCGACCAGGACGAAGATCGTCCGTCTGTTTGACAAGGGGTTCATGCTGCCTCCGTAGGAACAGGCGTCCGCCACCGTCTGGGGTGCCGGACGCCAGATTCCATCTGTCTCTGCTCCCTATCGATTTGCTGCGCGTTCAGCTGCTGCATCGAGGTCGGCGGCGAAACGCTCGGGGGTGATCACTCCGGCGACGAGATCCTGCACGAGCCGCTGATGGTCCTCCTTGAACGCGGCGGTCGAGAGGTCCAGTCCCGTCGTTCCGCTCGTGGAGACGGCAGTGGCCGCAATCTCGAGTAGATCCCTGGCCAACTGAGAGTCGCGCTCGGAAGGCTCGACGCGCTGCGCGGGAAATCCTGCCTGAGACTCCCACACGAGCTTCGGGTAGAGCCTGGCGTACGTGTGGAGGTACTCGATGCCAAGATCGACGTGCTCGCTGCTCGCGTTGACGATGTAGTTTCCGCCGTACCAGGCGACCAGATCGTCAATGTCGGCCGGTCCGGCTTCGATCACGGGAAACCTCATGGCGCGCACGTTGTCGCGAAAACTCTCGGGAAGGTCAGGGTCGGACGCGAGTCCCAACTCCCACGACCCCATGAGGAACATCGCTGCGCGCTCCTGTCCGAACAGGTTCCGCGCCGGACCATACCCGGTCGTGATGACGTTGTCGGGAAAGACGTCGGTCCGTACGAGATTCTGGAACGCCGCAGCAGCTTCCACGAACACCGGATCGGTGAACTTCATCTCACGATCAATCGCGCGCTGAACCAGCGTGAAATCTCCCGAAATGCGCTGCACGATAGCGTCATAGGTGATGCTGAGCGGCCATCGATCCTGACCGTCGGTTACCAGCGGGATGTAACCGGCGTCCTTCAGCGTCGCCGACACCGATTCGAGCTCGGAAATCGTGGTCGGCACGTCGACTCCGACTTCCTCGAAGAGGCGCTGGTTGTAGTAGATGACCCACAGATCGGCCGAAACCGGGATCCCGTAGAGTTCACCCTTATAGACATTGCTCTCGAGTGCTCCCGGCAGCCAGTTGTACTGCTGGAAGTCTTCCATGTTCAGCGGTTCCACGTGCCCGGCATCTACCAGCGGATGCAGTAACGTCGAGAACGACCAGTACTTCATGATGTCCGGAAGCTCGCCGGCGGTCGCGTAGACCTTGATCTTCTCCTGGTACGGCTGGTCCGGGAGACTCTCTGTCTCGAACCGAACCTCCGGGTGTGCCTTCCGGAACTCGGCGTTGATCTCTTCCACTACCGCGCCCCAACCCTTGGTTCGATCCGGTAGATTGTCGCTCGCGTTCAGGACGACCGTTTGCTCATCTCCTTCACGCTCTCCTGACCCGCCACCAAATGCGCCGACGGCGGCGACCGCCACCATCAGAGAACTGAGCAATGCAATTCGCAGGCTTCTCATGTGCCCTCCTACTCTTTCCCCTCCAATCTACGGGTATTCTGAACGCGTACAATGATCCGGATTGTGATTTCGTGATCGATCGTTCGATCAGTAGACGGACGTGGCCGCGAAACTGCCCGGCGGTATTCCAGTTGACCTTTTGAAGACCCTGCTGAAGTGTTCAGAGGATGCGAAACCGACCCGCTCCGCGACCTCATAGACTCTGAGATCGGTGCCGGCGAGCAGCTGTTTCGCCGCCTCGACGCGCACCATCGTCAGATACTCGGTGATCGAGACACCGGTCTCCTTGCGAAACTGCGCAGACAGATGAGTCCGCGATACGCCGGCCACGGCGGCCATCTGCTCAAGACTGAGATCCGGATCAGCGTAGTGCTGATGGATATGGCCCTTCGCGCGCGACACCGTGCGAGTGGCCATGGGACGCGAACCGGTGATCCTCGCGTATGCTCGGCCGAGCTCATCCACGTCCGCAACGGCTGCACCTCGGCTCTGAGATACCTCCACGTTCAGGTGGTGCTGCAGCGTTTCGACGATTCTCTTGCCGAGTCTATGGAGACGACCGGGGTCATCCATGAGGTGCTCGCGGGAATGAAGCACGGCAACCACATGGCCATGGTCGATCGGGCACACGAAGCCGAAGGCCTGTCGTTCAACGATCTCTGCTACGTATTCCGGCAGCATCGAGTGGAAACGATCGAGCCCGGCAGCATCATAGCGCATTCGAACGAGAAGAAGGTCGCGAACCCAGATCCCCAGGAGGACGATCGGCGGTTTCAGCTCAACTGAGAGCCCGGCGAGTCGTTCCTCGGGGTCCGGCACGTCCTGACCGGTGAGGAGTTCGCGAAGCAGGCCTCGCTGCAGGGCTCGCAGATTGTGCTTCTGGAGTTGCGGTCGTTCGTGAGCCGACTGGAGAGGCCCGGTCGCGGCGGCGCGTTCGAGCAGAGGCGCCAGCATCGAAGGCGCGAGGCTGCTCTTCAGCAGGTAGTCGTCTGCACCGAGCCGGAACGCTTCACGGACGCCCGAGTAGTCGTCGTGCGAGCTGAGCACCACGACCTGCAGATCCTGCCCGCGGACACCGATGCGTGCAAGGAACTCGAGGCCGTCCATCACGGGCATCGCGAGATCGAGCAGCACTAGCTTCACGTCCGATTCGCAGGCGAGGATCTCGAGGGCCTCTCTGCCGTTGGCCGCCGTGTAAACATGCGCGATCCCCGGCGCGTTGGCTCTGACCATGGAGGCGATCGAGACGCGAATGAGCGGTTCGTCGTCTACGACGAGTACGCTGCTCATGAGCCTGCTCCACGCAGAGGAGGCAGATGAAGCGTAGCGGCTGTGCCTACCCCCGGGGCGTTCTCCACGAGGAATCCGCAACGCTCGAAGTTCTCGCGCTCGCGCTGCAGCGTCACCTCTCGTTCACCGGCCCGGAGGCTGTCGCTTACGATCCGTATGAGCGAGCCGGTCATCCGGGCGGTACTCGTCGCACCGCTGCCGTGAGCCATGGGGCAAATCAAGTTCAGCGAGTTCGAGACGAGATGAGGGTTGATCTGGTATCGGAGTGCCTCGACCTCTGCGTCGGCTCGCGCCATTTTGGTGAGCACCCTCTCCGGCGTGAGCACCGGTACTCGACCGACCATCCTGATGAATGACGCGGCAAGCGCGTGGAGCGGTGAGACAGTGCGGCGGAAGAAGGTGAAACTGTACGCGATGAACCCCATAGTGACGACCGCGACGGATACGGAGCGAGGAAGCCGCTCGCGTCGAACGAGCCGCAGGAGCGAGTCTCCATCCTGGGAAAACACCAGTCCCCATCGGCCGCGGGCGAGCGGGGTGGTAGTAACGATTGCGCCGAGCTCAGACGTCGGGCAAGCGCGGGAGCATACCGGTCTCGAGGAGTCTCTTCGAGGTACGCCCCGATCGAGGTGTTCTGATGCGCGTAGAGATGCCTGGCGTCGGTCGGAATCACGAAGACCGAACCAAGAGCCTCCGAATCGAGGAAGAAGCGAGACACGATGTCGTCGAGTTCCCGCACCGACAGCCGCGTCTGCACGATGATATCCCCCGTCGCGTACCGAGACGCCGCTTCCAGGAATGCCGTATCGTTGACCAGCGCCGCCGCGCGTGTCGTCAGGGTACGCAGTTCGCTGTCGATCAACACCGCAGCCCGAGAAACCACCCCGACGCTCTGCCGGCTTACCTTGCGCTCGATCGCCGTAGCGAGTCGTCGTTCGAAGACCAGCCAGACGAACACCAATGGAAGGATCACCGAAGGACCGAAGGGCGAAGATGCACCGGAAGGCGAGAGTCGGCGGGCGTCGAGCGCGCGTCAACGCGACGGCATGGCAGTGCGATTCTGGTACCGGCGGGTCGTGGCTCATGGCGCGTATTCAGTGTACCACGATCGTCCTCAACGGTGCTCGGTCCGTGTCGGGGGCGCTGTTCAGATTCGCAGAGCACCGGGTTACCGGCAGACCTTCCTGCCGCCGACGCGGGATCGCGCAGGTGTGCCAAGACACCGGTGGTTGAACCGACCCTACTGTCCCGGAGACGGCGCTGGCTTGCCTCAACCTCCGCTCGGGATTACACCACTCTGTAGGACACTACCCAACGGCCGCTTGCGATGGGCCTGCTCACCGGCAAGTACACGCGGGAGAGCACGCTGCCGGACAACGATGTGCGGGGACCGAATGCTCCTGAATGGATGCGGTACTTCGAGAACGGGCGTCGGTGACGACGAAGTCGACCTCCCGGTATCCGCCGGGCGCCTTTTCGCCGCCATTGAACCGTTGTTCGAGACTCTTCCCATCCGTGCTGCGCATAGAGCTGCGCCTCCTCCTTGCGGGCTCTGCGAACGCTCATCAGACTCGTTCGGCCGGGCGACCTCGACACGCACGTAATCCACTCCGAGCGCGGGCACCATCGCCCGCGCTCGAGCTCGGATCACGCTAGGGGTTTGCCCCGCGGACCGTCGGCTGATTGCGGTGGACCCACTCGGTGAACGATCCCTCGTAGACCCTCACCTTCGGGTAGCCGAGGTACCACTTGAAGAACACGAACGCCGCGGTC
>SLST01000543.1 GCA_007130265.1 Spirochaetales bacterium | reverse complement strand
CGGTATTCAGATGATCCTGGCTTCTGCTGGTACGAGCTTCCCATGCTGGGCGGGGGCTGGCGAACGGTGGCAGGGTTCATCGAGAGCGGGATGAGATCCGGGATAGACCCTGCGAACCACGATCGCGTTGCGACCTACTACGGCGACTCGCGTCGCTTTCGCGATATCCTGCGCATTGACGACCATGACACCGCCCACGCGTTTCTGCTCGACGAGACGGGAGTCGTGATCTGGTCGGAGTCAGGGTGGGCCGGTCGGCGACGGATGGACGAGCTTTCTTCTCTCATCGACGAGGAACTCTCGAGCCTGAACGCTGCTCAGTAGAGGCGCTCGACGCGCCCCCGGCATGTGGATATGCTGCGGTATGCGTTTCTCGTTGCTTACGCTCAACCTGCATACGTGGCAGGAGTCGGACCAGCTCGACAAACTCGATCGAATCGCGCAGTTCGCCGTCGAAGAGAACGTCACCGCGATCTGTCTGCAGGAGTGCGCGCAGTCTCGAAGCGCCGAACTGATCGACGAGGGACCGCTTCGCGCCGACAACACGGGGCATCTCCTTCGTGAGCGCCTCGTTGTCTACGGTCTGAAGTACAGCTTGGCATGGGACTGGTCGCACTACGGTTTCGAGCGATACGAGGAAGGCTCGGCCGTTCTCAGTCAACTGCCGTTCCTCGGCTCATGCTCACAGTATGTTTCCGGTACCGATGACCCCGGAACAGTCCAGTCGCGCAAGGTCGTGATGGCTCGCCTGGCCGTCGGGCCGGCAACGGTCATCGACGTCTACAGCGTTCATCTCAGTCCGCCTGCCGAAGGATCCGAGTCGCAGACCGACGCGCTCGTCGGGTTCGTCGGGGACACCCCGAACCTGCTCGAGCAGATGAAGCCGCCCCCGCCCAAGCGTCGCGGGCCGCCGCGCAAGCGCGCCGCGATCGAGGATCCGACGGTACTTACCCGTCTCGTCTGCCTCGCCGGAGACTTCAACGTGACGCCCGACGGACACGTTCCCCGGTTGAAGGAGTACGGCTACCTCGAGGCGAGCGCCGCTGCGAGGGACACGCAGGCCGGCACCGGCACGTTCGAGGACGGACGATGGATCGACTATGTCTTCGTCAAGCCGGCGGTGAGGCCCCAGGCGGCTTCCGTCGTGTTCCACGGAGACGACCGGCCATGTGTCAGCGACCACTACGGCCTGGTGGTCGAGTTCGAGGTATGAGGATCGACCGCGCCGCCACTCGCTGAAAAGTGGTCCGGGAAGACCGGGTCGTCGTCGGTGATGACGGGAACTTCGGTCGGCAGGCGTTCGAGGTAGGGAAACGCCACCTGCATTGCTTCCCACGTCGCCGCGTTGATCATCTGCAGACCGGCGATCCCGCGTTCGGTGAGTCGCTGTTCCACCATCGCCCCTGAGACCCCGGAGATGCTTGTTGCCGGGCTTGCTACTGCGAACGACCAGTACGTCGCGTACATCTGGATGAAGGCGTAGACACTCTTCGTCACGGCAAACTCGGCCGCGAGCGTGCGCTCAATACACCGGTGGGCAACCGGTCTTGCGACCGGGCTCTCGGCGTGCATTGCGAACAGGCCCTCCTCGCTGCGCAGAGCGTCGCGCACGAGGCGGTAGAACTCGCGGGTGTAGAGCATCCTTGACGGGCCGAACGGGTCGGTCATGTCCATGATGATCACGTCGTACGAGTGTTGGTGCGACGTGACCCAAGCGCGCCCATCCTGGTAGTGAAGCCGCACGCGGGGGTCGTCAAAGGCGCCTTGATGGACCGCGTGCAGGTGTTCCCTCGAGAAGGTTACCACCTCTTCGTCCAGCTCCACGAAATCGACCTGCTCGACCGGGTGCTTCAGCACCTCGCGCACGGTTCCGCCGTCGCCACCGCCGATGACAAGAACACGCAGCGGTTCCGGATGCGCGAGCATCGGGTAGTGGACCAGCGGCTCGTGATACTGCCAATCGCCTTTTTCGGCGACCTGCGTGATGTTGTCGAGCAGCAGCACTGTCCCGTACTCTTCGGTGCGTACGAGCTCGATCTCCTGGTACCTCGTCCTGCCTCGATAGAGGCTCTCGCTGATGGTGTAGAAGAACCCGTGATGATCGTTCAGGTACTCTGTGAAAATCCGGTCCTGCACTGAGCGTCTCCTTACAGATTCTGGCTTTCGAAGATCTCCTGTATCTCTGTCTCAAGGAGTCTTCTCACTTCGTTGAGCTTCCTGCCCTTCAGGCCTTCGGCCTCGGGCCCGAAGAGGTAGTCATCCATGGCCAGGAGCTTCTTTCTCATCTTCGTGTGAAAGAGTTTCTCACTCACGATATTGATGTCGTACGCGCGGTAATCCCGCAGAACCTCTTCCGAGATGTAGTCCTGGATACTTGTGATGTCGTGGTCGATGTAGTGTTTCCGGCCGCTTGAGTCCCGCGTGAACCCGCGAACACGGTAGTCGATCACGACAACGTCCGAGTCGAACGACCGTATCAGGTGATGCAGCGCGTGGAGCGGCGAGATCATGCCGCACGTCGAGACGTCGATGTCGACTCTGAATGTGGCAAGCCCGGTGGCCGGATCATGCTCCGGATACGTGTGCGCGGTGATGTGACTCTTGTCCAGATGCCCGGTTACGTTTGCTTCGGGAACCGGGCTCGAGTGGTCTTCGCTGACCATCGCCGTGACACTCGCTCCGCGGGGATCATAGTCCTGCGTACTCATGTGAAGGAGCTTCGCGTCGATGATCTGCGTGACCTCCTCGATGATATCGCGGAGCCGGCGCGAGTTGTACGCTTCGTCGATATACTCCAGGTACTCGATCTGGGACTCATGCGAACGTGCGTAGCAGATATCGTAGATATTAAAGCTCAGGCTCTTCGTTAGATTGTTGAACCCCTCGAGCCTGATCTTCTGCCCTTTCACGTGTCTGAGCAAAGGTCCTCTCCAGAATGCATTGGTTCCGATACTCGTGAATATAGGGGATGCATGCATGCACGTAAATACGTTGGCCTCGAGTCGCTCGCGCCAACGTAAGTCGGTCGACCGACTGATTAAGTGGCTGCCCGTCATCTGCTTGTTGGCATTTCCACGATGAGACGCTACACTTGTCGTCACGGGACCGCGGAATGAACGTGTTCAGGCCACTTGTCGTAGCGGCAGCCATCTCAATCGTGCTGGCCGGCTGTGGCGACGGGCAGACGACAGCTCCTACTGCGGACGCTGAAGCGACCGCGATCCCTCAGTCAACCCCACGCGCAGCGTACCTCGTCGCCCTGTCAGGCGACGTACAGGTCCAGGACACGACCGGTCTCGGGCAGGCTGAACCGGGGGCGAGGGTTGACGACGGCCGTCTCGTTGTCGTGCCTGCCGGTGCTCAGAGCGACTTGCAGTTCGGCGAGAAGGCGTTCGTGCGGCTCTACGGCCCCGCGCAGGCGGTCGTGCGAGGTCGTGCCGGTCTGACAACCCGGCCGGTCATGGAGATAGAGCTTCAGTCCGGTTCGCTCGTGGCGACTGTCGATGGACTCTCCGCCGCAGATGTCTTTCGCGTTCGTTCAAGGCGCGCGCTCTACGACGTGCGGGGTACGACGTTCTACCTCCGGACGGACGAGGCCGATCGGCTCGTCGTGGACGAGGGCGTGCTCGCGGTCCTGCCCCGGTCGCTCGATGTGCCCGCGCTAGTCGCTTCGGTGGGGAGCGACGAGTCAATTCGCGAGGCGCTCTTCACGATGGCGGAGGCGGCTCCAACGGTGACCACCGGTCGGCGCGTTCAAGTGACCACTGACGCCGTGGAGGCGAGCGAACGTCTTGCCGGTGAGGTGGGTCGGACGGCACGATTGGTGCAGGACGCGTCCGACCAGGAACGGGTCTCGCTCGTCGAGCAGCTGCTCGAAGCGATCCGCGCAACCGCGGATTCTCTCCCGACCATCGTGCTTACGAGCGCTCCCACCGATGAGGACGTGGCGGCCAAGCTCGAAGCGATGCAACGGGCGGTGCTCCTGCCAGCATCCAAGGATCCGCAGAACCTCTCCCTGCTCGATGACCCGGATACTACGGTGGTGAAGTTCACGCTTCGCGCGGTCCCACAGAACTCGCGCATCTACATTCGCGGTGAGTACGTGGGCGAGAGCGTCTACCGGGGGTTGTTCCGCGCGAACGAGAGCCTTTCGATCCGCGTCACCAAGCCGGGCTACCGGGAACGGCGAATACAGATAGATCGGGCGCGTACGGAGGTTGTCACCGTCCAGCTCGATCGGCTGCCGCCCTCGATCAGCGCGGAGAGCTTTCTTCAGGCGATCCGCGCCGACGATCTGGGTACCGTGCGAACCTACATCCAGGAGGGAGGCTCCCCCGACGTCCGGACGGACGACGGAGTACCCGCGGTGGTGCTCGCCACAGGGATCGTCCCTGCACTCAGCGGTCGGGTTCCCGATCTCTCGTACCACCGCGAGATCGTCCGTACCATCGTGACCGCTGGCGCAGACCCGGATGTGAACTTCGTCATTGAGGGCGCGACGTTCAAGCTCCTGCACGCTGTGGTGCTTGCCGGCATGGCCGGGTTTGACGTCCCGGATCTCGTTGAGCTTCTCGTCACCAACGGAGCGGATGTGAACGCGATCATCGTTCTCGACGGGGAGGAGCTCACCCCGCTCGCGATCGCCGTGCGCTGGGCCCTGTTTACCGGCGAGACCGAGGAGGAAATCGTCCGCATCCTGCTCGAGGGCGGGGCGAGTCTCGACGTCGCGATCAGCTTTGACGAGCAGTTGCTCACGCTCCGCGAGATAGCCACTCAGCTCATCGAGCAGGGCGAGATCGACGACCCGCAGCTGATCCGGCTCCTGCGCCAGGCCGGAGCCGGGACTTAAGACTCAACGCGAACGAGCACGTCGCGGTGCCCGAGATCCCGCAGTTTCCGGATCACCGGCTCGATCTCGTCTTCCGCGAGTCCCGGGATGACGACCCGGTATACGGTCGCGGTCTGCTCGATCTCTGCGGCGAGTTTGTGCGAGCGCAGACGATCGCGCAGCCGTCGTGCGCTTACGCTCGAGGCAAAGGAGGCAACCTGGATGCGGTGAGTCGGCGGATCAGGAAGGAAAAGGACTCTCAGTCGAACCCGCGCGATTCCTTCGCCCGTCATGCCCAGCTCGTCTGCCGCGGCCCGAGAGAGATCGATGACCCGGCCTTCGACGAAGGGGCCGCGATCGTTGATGCGTACCTCGACCGTCCGGCTGCTGTCCAGATGGGTGACCTCCACCACCGTGCCGAAGGGCAGGCTGCGGTGAGCCGCGGTCATCTCGTTCGTGTCGAACACCTCTCCGCTCGCCGTCATCCGGCCTTGAAACTTCCCGGCGTACCAGCTGGCATAGCCGTTGAGCTGGTGGTCGTTAGCGGGCGCGGCCACCGGCCACGCGATTGCCGCCGCGAGGCAGACGACCGTCAGGAGTAGTTCGCTGAGACGTCGGAGTGATCGGCCGCGCATGCTTACCTATCGGCGCTCACGCTCGTCGGCTCCAGCGGGCGAGCCGACTGGACGGAATCGGCGATGGTACCTATCTTGACCCGCAGGAGGACGCGATGGGGATCCCGAACCGAGACGACGCCTACCGGCTTCTGACGACCTACACGAAAAACGAAGGACTCGTTCGCCACGGTCTCAGCGTGGAGGCCGTCATGCGGCACTTCGCCGCGAAGATGGGAGAGGACCAGGAGAAGTGGGGCGTAATCGGTTTGGTGCACGATCTCGACTGGGAGATGTACCCGGATCAGCACTGCGAGAAGACGCGCGAGATCCTTGAAGAGGCCGAGTGGCCGCCGGAGTATATCCGAAGCGTCCTGAGTCACGCATGGGGATTCGTGACCGACGTGAAGCCGGAGCACCCCTTGGAGAAGGTGCTCTACGCGACCGATGAGCTCACAGGCCTGATCACGGCAACGGCGCTGATGCGCCCCTCGCGCAGCCTCCACGATCTCACCGCGAAGAGCGTGAAGAAGAAGTGGAAAGAGAAGAGCTTCGCCGCGGGTGTTGACCGTGAGGTCATTGCGCGCGGGGCGGATATGGTGGGGATGGAGCTGACCGACCTCATCACCGAGACGATAATCGCGATGCGCGCGGTCGCGCGCGAAATCGGGCTCGAGGGCGAAACGGATTCGATCCGGGGTTGACCAGGGCCGCGGCCGTCACTATCTTGCTCTCTTCGCGGCCGGCACTCCCACCTTAGCCTTGCACCAGTGCTTTTCACCGGTGGTGTGCCGGCCGTATATTCTTTCGCTTATGACATCGCACGATCATACGGATTCCACTCGCCTCCAAGGTGCGCCCCCGGTCCACTGGGCCGACCAGACGGCGAACCGCATCATCGCGGAGAAAGGAGCGCTCGGCCCGGAAAAGCCGCACTATACCTGCGCCTCCGGGATCACCCCGAGCGGGACGGTGCACATCGGGAACTTCCGTGAGATCGTCTCGGTGGACCTTGTCGTGCGCGCGCTGCGCGACGCGGGCCACTCTGCGCGGTTCATCTACTCGTGGGACGACTTCGACGTCTTCCGCAAAGTGCCGGCGAACATGCCCAATCAGGAAGCGCTCACCGGGTACCTGCGTCGGCCTATCACCGACGTTCCCGACCCCTACGGCGAGCTCTCGAGCTACGCCGAGCGAAACGAGCGAGACCTCGAGACGGTGCTCCCCGAGGTGGGCGTCGACCCTGAATACATCTACCAGGCGGCGAAGTACCGCGCGAGCGAGTACGCCCGCGGCATTCGTACCGCGATCGAGAAGCGCGAGACCATTCGCGCGATACTCGACGAGCACCGCACGACGCCGCTGCCCGACGAGTGGTGGCCGGTGAGCGTCTTCTCGCGCTTCAACGGCAAGGACACGACGAAGGTCGTCGGCTGGGACGGTGAATGGGGGCTCACGTACCGGTGCGAGGAGACCGGCGAGCAGGAGACGGTCGATCTGCGCTCCACCGATCTGGTCAAGCTTCCGTGGCGGGTCGACTGGCCCATGAGATGGGCGGTCGAGGACGTCGACTTCGAGCCCGCCGGAAAGGAGCATCACTCCGCCGGGGGGAGCTTCGACACGGCGAAGCGAGTGGTCGCGGATGTCTACGGTCATGCGCCGCCTGTGACGTTCAAGTACGACTTCATCAGCATCAAGGGGCGGGGCGGCAAGATCAGTTCCTCCACAGGCGAGGTAATCGGTCTTCCGGAGGTGCTCGAGGTCTACGAGCCGCAGATCGTCCGCTACCTGTTCGCCGGCACGCGCCCCAACGCCGAGTTCGCGATCAGCTTCGACCTTGACGTGATCAAGATCTACGAAGACTTCGACCGGTGCGAACGGATCGCCTTTGGTGTCGAAGAGGTAGGCGAGAAGCGGGCGGTGAAGGAGCGTCGGACCTATGAGCTCAGCCAGTTGGGGCCGACGTCGTACCCACCGGCCGTCGGCCGGATGCCGCTTCAGCTGCCGTTCCGCACTCTCTGCAACTACCTGATGATCACCGCCGGCGATATCGACGCCGCGCTCGATCGTTTCGCCGAGTACGACCCGGCGATCCATGCCGACGAGCTTCCTCGGCTGCGGCGGCGCGCGACCTGCGCCTGGAACTGGATCACCTCCTACGCTCCGGAGGATTTCCGCTTCGAGCTCAAGGACGGCTCGGAGCCTCCCGTCCCGCTCTCCCCGGAAGAGCTCGCCGCGGTCCATGCCGTCCGCGATGAGGTGGGGTCGCGGCTCGAGTCGCACGACGAGAGGAGCATGCAGGAGCGCATCTACGAGATCGCCGACGAAAGGGGCGTCGACAAGAAGCGCATCTTCGCCGTACTCTACGACGTGCTGATTGGGAAGGAACGCGGCCCTCGGCTCGGTGGCTTCCTGATTACGATTGGGCGGCAGCGCCTGCTGCAGATATTCGATCGCTACTGAAGAGGTTCCATGGGCAACGACGAGGCGAAGCGGACCGCCGGATACGCGGCAGCCGACCGATACGTGACGAGCCGGATGAAGGTGGGGATGGGCACCGGCTCTACGGCCGTCTGGGCGATCCGCCGAATCGGCGAGCGGCTTGCCGCCGGCGAGATCGCCGGAGTGACGGGCGTGGCGACGAGCTCCCAGAGCGAGATCGAGTGTCAGGAGCTCGGGATTCCGCTGCGATCGATGAATGATCCGGAGATCGGTGGCCGGCTCGACGTGACAATCGACGGGGCCGACGAGATCGACCCCGACCGCCGACTCGTCAAGGGCGGCGGTGGAGCGCTTCTGATCGAGAAGATCGTCGCCTACGCCTCGTCGCGGTTCGTCGTCGTCGCCGAACCGTCCAAGCTCGTCGACCACCTCGGGATGGCCTTTCCGGTGCCGCTCGAAGTGCTGCCCGTCGCGCGCGTCCCGGTGATGGACGCGCTTCGCCGGCTCGGCGCTGAGCCGGTGGTACGGGTCGCCGAGCGGAAGATGGGCGCCGTGATCACCGACAACGGCAACATTCTCATCGACGTGCGGTTCCTCGAACCGATCGATCCGGTCGCGATGGAGGCCTCACTCTCCACGATTCCCGGCGTGCTCGGCAACGGGCTGTTCACGCGGGTCGAGCCGATCGTGCTGATCGGCCACGAGGACGGCTCGGTCGCCGAGTTGGGAACGTAGCTCGGTCAATGCACAAGGCGGTCGAGCAGCCGGTCGTTGCGCCGCCAGTTCGGGTCGACCTTCACGCGTAGATCAAGGTGGATTCGGTAGGGGAAGAGCGAGGCGATCTCTTTCTGTGCCGACTGTCTGATCCGTTTGATCCCCTGGCCACCGGCGCCGACGATCATCCCCTGCTGGCTGTTACGTTCCACGAGAATGAAGGCTCTGATCCACAGCTGTTGTCCGCCGCTGTCGAGCTCACGCACCTCCATGTCGTCTACGCGGACGTAGATCGAATGCGGAAGCTCTTCCCGCAGCCCCGTGAGCGCCTTCTCCCGGATGATCTCGGAGACGCGGAACTCGGGCGGCTGGTCGGTGTAGAAGTCCTCCGGATAGACCGGCTCTCCCTCCGGAGAGACGCGCAGGAGTTCCGTAACCAGCGCTTCGAGACCCTCCGGCTTGCGGGCGGAGATCTCGAAGACCGGGACGTCGGGCAGGCGCTGCGAGAGCAGGATACGCATCTGGTCGAGCCTCTTCGCACTCGCCGTGTCGATCTTGTTCAGCGCGACGACGCGGGGGAGGTTCGCATGCTTGCCGACGAGCTCGATCAGCGAGAGCTCTTCGTCTCCCGGCGGTCGTGATCCGTCCACGACGTAGAGCAGCACCTCGCTGTCGCGAATCGACTCCTCGATCAGGCCGCGCATGTGCCGGTTGAAGGTTCTCGTGGAGTCGTGGAACCCCGGCGTGTCGATGAAGACGAGCTGGCCCCCATCGCGGTTTACAATGCCGCGGATGCGATTCCTGGTAGTCTGCGGCACCGATGAGACGATCGCGACCTTCTCGCCGCACAGCGCGTTCATCAGCGTCGACTTGCCGGCCGACGGCCTGCCGACAATCGCGACGAAAGCTGCCGTGTTCCCCTTTGATACCGGTTCACTCATGCTAGTATATTAACCGTCATACATCGTACGCGACCAGAAGGGATCTACATGAACAAGCACAGTCAGACGCCACGGATGAGCGAAGACGAAGACGACGGCGAAGAAGAGAAAGAGGGGACCAAAAACGGGAACGAACATCCGTTCATGGAGAAGATGCTGCGCACTCGCACGATTCTCCTCTCCGGAGAGGTGAACAAACCGCTGGCCGAGCGGGTGGTGCGGCAACTGCTTCTGCTCGAGGACGCCGGTGAGGAGCCGATCAAGGTCTTCATTGACTCGCCCGGGGGCGATGCCGACGCCGGGTACGCGATTCTCGACATGATGCGGTTCGTGAAGCCGGATGTCTACACGATCGGGATGGGACTCGTGGCGAGCGCCGGAGCGCTCATTCTGCTCGCGTCGCCGCGGGAGCACCGCGTCGGTCTGCCCAACAGCCACTATCTCGTTCATCAGCCGCTTTCCGGAATGCGCGGAGTGGCCACGGACATCGAGATCCACGCGCGCGAGATCGAGCGGATGCGAGTTCGGATCAACAAGCTCATCTCAGACGAGACAGGCAAGCCGATCGAGCAGGTGGAGAAGGACACCGACCGCGACTTCTGGATGAACTCCGACGAAGCGGTCGAGTACGGACTGCTTTCGCGGATCGTGACGAACCGGACCGAGCTGGAGTAAATGGTCGACCCAACGAATCACCCGTGTTTCGACGGGTACAAGGATTCCGAAGTCCCGTCGCCCATGACCTTCGCTCAGGGAAAGGTCCGCGACGTCTTCTATCTCGACGGAGAGATCGTCATCTCCACCTCTGACCGGATATCCGCGTTCGACCGGATACTTGGCCTGGTTCCCTGCAAGGGCGAGATCCTCAACCGGCTGTCGGTTTTCTGGTTCGAGGCGACCGAAGACATCATCCCCAACCATCTGCTCGCGACGATTTCGCCGAGATCGGTGCTCGCCCGCACGTGCACGGTCATCCCCGTTGAGGTCGTCGTCCGCGGGTACCTGACCGGAAGCGCCTGGCGCGACTACCGTGCCGGTCGGCCGATCCCCGGGCTCGAGCTGCCCGAGGGGCTGCGGTTCAACGAGAAGCTCGACTCGCCGGTCATCACTCCCTCCACGAAGGAGAGCGACGGGCTTCACGACAGGCCGTGCAGTCGTCAGGAGGTCCTCGAGGCCGGGGTGGTCGACGAGCCGACGTGGAGTACCATAGAGCAGAAGGCGCTCACGCTCTACGCCCGCGGCTGCGAGATGGCAGCGAAACAGGGGCTGATCCTCGTGGACACGAAGTACGAGTTCGGGCTCGCCGACGGCGAGCTGCTGCTGATCGACGAGGTGCACACCCCGGACTCCTCCCGGTTCTGGTACGCGGACACCTACGAGGAGCTCTTCGAAGCCGGAGAGAAGCAGCGCAAGCTCGACAAGGAGTACCTGCGCCAGTGGCTGATGGAACAGGGGTACCAGGGCGACGGCCGTCCTCCGAAGATCCCCGAAGAGGTGTTCCTCGAGGTCTCCCGGCGCTATCAGCAGGCGTTCGAGGCGATCACCGGGCAGGAGTTCAGGCCGCAGTCCGGGGCTATTGAAGCGGAAAAGCAAAAAGTCCTGTCGTTCCTTGTGGAGCGGCAGGATGACGGTTGACCCACTTTTCGCAAGAGCTATGGGCCGCGCGGTGTTTCCCGTGTTCGCGGCTCTCCTCGTGCCGGCGGCAATGGCGGCGATTTCGGCGTGCTCGTCGGCCGGGCCGGCCGTCGTTGCCCGTGTGCTCAGCTACAACGTGCACAACCTCTTCGACGACGTGGACGACGGGCTCGAGTACGCCGAGTTCCGCACCGACGCCGGATGGGGACGTGACGACTACTACCGCAGGCTCGCGAGGCTCGACGAGGCGATCCGGCTCGTCGCGGCAGGCCGGCGGCTCGACGTCGTGACTCTACAGGAGGTCGAGTCGAGCAGGGTCGCCGCCGACTTTGCACGCGATTTCCTGCGCGGGTTGCGCTACATAAGCGCCGGTCCGTACGGCGTCTCGAATACAAAGGTGGTGGTGCTCTCGCGGCGACAGCCGGTGGCGGTGCGGACGCACCGCGTCGTGGAGCTCCGGATCGTCCCGGGCCGCTCTGATTCGCTGCCTCCCGCGCTCGCGCGACGACCCGGGCGTGACGCCGTCGACGTGACGCTCGCCTCGCCCGACCTGCGGATCATCTCGGTCCACTGGAAGTCGCAGGCGGGTGGAGAAGCCCGCACCGAGCCGCAGCGCAAGCTCGAGGCGGCGCTCGTTCACGACCTGCTTCTCCACGGTACGGGCGACTCGCAGGCGGTGCTCCTCATCGGCGACATGAACGCGGACGTCGATCAGTACCGGCGTCACGGGCGCTCCTTCCCGACCGCGATCAAGCGGGTCGAAGACGTCGAGGAGGCGAAGGCTGCCTTCGGCCCGCTTCGCCCGGGCATCCGTTACCTGGGCGGCGACGCCTCCATCGACGCCGGCGCGTTGGTCTTCCGGTCGCTCTGGGACGGAGTTGAGGCACCCGGTACCTACCGGTTTCGCGGCGAGTGGTCGCGGCTCGACCAGGCCTATCTGTCCGCGCCGGAGCGGATCTCAGGAACACTGGAGGTGGGGGCGCATCCGGCGCTCACTGCCGGTGACGGCGCACCGTTCGGCTTCTCCCCACGCACCGGCGCCGGGTATTCAGACCATTATCCGATTCTCGTGACCATCACCAGAGACCCAGCGCGGTGAGCTGCGCGGTTGCCTGCTGCGCCCATCCGCGGTTCGCCGCGGGGCTCGCCGGGCTCGGGTGCAGGATCGATGCCACGGTCGGCCCTCCGCCGAGCGACGCGACGGCTGCTTTCGCCCGCTCGAAGGCGAACTTCCCCACCCCGACTACGTACTCTGTTTCGAGCTCGCTCAAGAGGGTTCGGAGGTGTTCGTCGCAGGAGGCGAACAGCTCATGCCGTTCGCTCGCCGGGAGCCTGTCGGGCGTGATGTTCCGGGCGGACTGCGCCATGAAGACGAGCGGACAGTAGTTCGCTACGAACTGATCGGCGAAGAACCGGCGCGGCGACCCGAACCGCTGCGCCATCAGGCCCCACAGACGGCGGCCGCTGACCTCGCTGCGAGGGCAGTCGAAGCCTGCGATCGGCCGCTTGGGATGCTCGGCCGCCGGCTTCCCGACGCGTCCTTCGAGCCCCATCCAGTCGCGCACCGCCGCGACCTCGCCGAAGGGGACGCCGGTCTGCGCCATCCCCCAGGGGCCGGGATTCATGCCCAGGAAGACGATGCGACGACGTCCGTCCGCATACCGCTCGAGGTAGCGATGCCATATCTCGCGCGCGTAGAGAAGCGGGTTGTACACGAACGCAACGGGAGGGGCGAAGGTGAGTCGCTCCACCCGGTCACAGAGGCGATCGCCTGCCGTCTTGAGCTTCGACGCCGTGCTCATTGTTCCTCCTCGAAGAGCGAAAGCTGGTGCGAAGGGTCGAACAACTCGTCGATCCTCACGCCGAGCACCTCGCAGATCGGCTCGGCGATGGGTCGAATCTGGCGGTCGAGGTAGTGGGCATGGTCGATCGGCGCTGTTCGGCGTGACGGCGGCTGCGGACCTTCGGTCGTGACGAGGTAGTCGATCACCCCTTCGCGCTCCTGCGGCGGAAGCATCGCGGCCGCCTGAACGTGCGGCGGGCGGGAGCTCGTGTACGCGGAGACCGACTTGCGGAGCCTTCGGCTGTAGACGAGCTTTTCGTCGAAAGTTCCCGCGCGAAGCTCGTCGATCGTATGTCTGACGTGGGCGGCGACTCGCGGGGCGTCCGCTCCGGCGAACAGGAGCTCGAGCAGCTCCCTCTGGAGCTCCGAAGCCGCGCGCGTCCAGTCGCTTCGGATCGCCTCCATGCCCTTGATCTCGATCGCGTCGGCCGCGCCGGACGGGTCGACCGGGAGCCCCGCGTACCCCTTCGCCCGGCCGCGAGCCTCGCCTGGTGGACCGCCGCCCGGGGCATGGCGCAATCGAGGCAGGTAGAACCGCGAGTAGACGCGCTCGAACTCGAGCTCGAGCTTCGAGGGAACGAGGTAGGCGGTTGCGAGGAAGTCGGCCAGCGCCGCGTTGATCTCCTCCCGCAGGCGCTCGCCGGTCGCGAAGAGCTCCGCGGCGTTTGAGTCCGGGGAGGCGAGCACGAACAGCGAGTCGGTGTCTCCGTAGAGCACCTTCATGCCGCGCTCGGTGAAGCGGGCGCGGGTCCAGTGCAGGATGTACTGGCCGAATCCGGTGATCGCCCCGGCGAGCGGGGCACCGGCAAACCGGCACCCGGGGGTGCCGAGCACGCCGTAGAACGAGTTCATGATGATCTTGTACACGTAGACGGCCACCTGGTCGCCGCGTTTGCGGGCAACGTCACGGTTCTCCCAGAAGCTTGCGAGTATCGCCGGCAGGAGCGATCCCTCGCGGGCGAACCGAGCGCCGTTCGGAGCCGTGACCGAATCGGGGTCGGGCGGCGGCGGGAGCGTGCCTTCCGGGTAACCTTCCTCGGTGTCGAGGTAGCCGATCGGGTCGATGCCGAACGTCGAGATGATCGACGGATAGAGGCTCTTGAAGTCGAACACGAGTACGTTGGTGAAGAGTCCCGGGTGCGGCTTGAGAATGGCGCCGCCTGCCACGTCGCCCTGCGGGAGGCGGTCGACGCCGAGTGTCGGGGCGACCAGATTGTGATCGTGCATCGCTTCGAGGTAGAGAAACTCGAAGGCGGGAATACTCGTCCAGGCTCGGTTCAGGCTCACACCGGTCAGCCGGCAGCGCGCGACCGTGAGCGCGAGGAGCCCCGTCTTCTCGAGGATGCGCAGCACGAGAGCGGCGTCGGTGCGACAGTAGTCGCAGAACGCGATCGGGTCGTCCCGGTAGAGGGCGAGGAGCGCTCCGATCTTCTCCGCGCTCGTCCCCGCCTCGACCGTCTTCGTCTCGCCGAGCACCTCCTGCGCCACGCTGCCGAGTTTCCGGTCGGAGAAGCGCTGCGGACCGTAGCGCACGAGCCGCAGCCCGTCGATGACCTGACGGCCGGGACAGCCGACCGCCGCGTTCTGACGTCGGCCCTCTCCGTCACCGGTCGACTCGAGAAACCGTGCCGGCTCGTCCGAGCGCGAGATCGCGAACGGCAGCCGGTGGCGCGTGAGTCGACGTGAGATCATCGCGAAGTCGAAGTCGATCACGTTCCACCCGGTGATGATGTCGGGGTCGATCTCGACGATGCGCGACACAACCGCCTCGAGAAGCGTCGCCTCATCGTCGTAGACCCGCAACCACGGCGGCGCCGATTGCGGCGTTCGGCCGCGGGCGAGGAAGTGCACCTCGCTCACCGGCTCGGACCACCTCCCCGCGCTGACGAACGCTACCGCGAGCACCTCGTCGGCTCGCGGATCGGTCTCGATATCGAGCGAGAGCACCTCGAGAACTGGTTCCCACTCGTCGGGCTCGATCTCCGGGTTGATGAAAACGAGATCGACGTGGCGCCCGGGTGCCGGATGTCCGGTGATCCGGAGGCTGCCGTGGATGTGACGGTCGATCATGAACGGATCAACCGGGTTGAGATCGGCCTCGTAGGTCCGTACGCCTCTCGCGCGCAGATCGGCCTCGGACCGCCTGAGATCTGAAAGCGATGCGAACTCCACCCGCAGAACCGCCTCGCGGTCGATCGTCGATCGGTCGGTTGGCTCCGGCGCCCGGGCAGGTGTCGATGCCGTTGCGGGACCCGAGACCGCGTCGCGGTCACTCTCGCGCACATAGAAGAACGGACGGTACGGGTCAAGGAGCACGGCGAACGTGCACCCGTCGTCGGTCCGACCGAGCAACGCGAGGCGTGCCTCCGGGCGGTCGGACGGCCGGGTGCGCCCCGGCATGGAGGTGGAATGCACGACGAAACCTCGCACCGACGTCGGTTCAGCGCTCGGCATCGCGCTCTCCGGAGAGTCGTTCGACGCGCATTCTGATGCGCTGAAGGCGCGAGCCGGCCTCATCGTGGGCGCGGGTTAGGTTGCGCAGATGTCCGGCTGCCGTGTCATAGCTCTTCGTGAACGAGAGGAGGTCCGCGCGCAGCTCGCGCAGGTCGTCGAGCAATCGTCGTGCGTCCTCCGGGATCGCGAGGCCGCGCAGCCCGTAGGCGACCGTCTGCAGGTAGAGGAAGAGGGTCGCCGGACTCACCGGGACGACGTTCTGCTCGAGGGCAAACCGCATCAGCTCGTCGTTCTTCGAGGCGAACAGCTCCACGTAGACGCGTTCGGTCGGGATGTACATCAGCGCGAAACCGAGCGTTCCTTCGGTCGGGTTGATGTAGCGCGAGGCGATATCGCTGATGTGCGCGCGAAACGCCCGTCTCAGATCTGCCGGCAGATCCCCCGGGGCCGCCGCTCCGGCCTCGCGTCTCGTCTCGTCCTGTGCGAAGTGGCGCTGGACGGACTCGAGCGGGAATTTGCTGTCCACCGGGACGAGTCGGGTTCCGAGACGGACCACCGCGTCGACGCGCGTGCCGTTCGAGAAGCCGTACTGCAGATCGTAGCTCTTCGGCGGCAACCATGCGGCGAGCAGCTCGGCGAGCATGGTCTCGCCGACGACACCCCGGCGACGAGGGACGAGAAAGAGCTCGGCGAGCTCGTGCAGCTCGTCGCGTACCGTATCGATCCGCGAGATGATCGCCGGCAGTTCGGTGCGCCCGTCGCGCCGCCTCGCCGTCGCGACGAGCGCCGCGACGGCGGCAATCAACGCGAGGGTTGCGATTGCGATCGCGGCGTAGAGAAGCGGCGTCATGGGAGGAGGGTAGACGGCTGCCCGCCTCCTGTCAAATCGGGACTCCATGGAGCGCAGCTTCGTGCCGATACTGGAGTGATGGCACAGATGGCGCCCTGCACCACCTCGACCGATCGCGTTCAGATGGCACTCGAGGCGTTGCGGATCCACTTCGATGAGCACTTCGACCGGGGCTGGCTCGCCATGACGATTGACGACCTGCCTATCGACTCTTCGCTTGTCCGTCGGATCCGCGAGGTGCTCTCACTGACCGTGCGATACGAGGACGACTTGCCCGAGGTGCGCTACGGCGTCGAGCAGCTGCGGACGCTGCTCACCGAGCTGCGCCGTCATCTCGCTCCGGTTCTGCGCGACCGCCTTGGCGTCTCCGGTTTCGCCCTACCGTCCGGTCGAAGCCGTGATGCGACCTCCCGCGTGCAGCGGCAGCTGCTCTGCGTCGCTTTTCCGCACAATCTCTCCCGGCTCGAGGAGCTCACCGATCGGCTGGATATCGAGGTTGCTGTTGCCGAGGTGGCTCAACACAGCGCCGCCGATCGTGTATGGTTTGCGGGTGCGAATACTGATTGCTGAGGACGAACGGATAAACCAACTCTACATGTCGCATCTGCTCACCGCAGCCGGGCACGAAGTGGGTCTCGCCGGTGACGGTCGGCGCGTCCTCGAGCTGCTGCGGGAGCAGTCGTACGATCTGGTGTTGATGGACATGCAGATGCCCGAGATGGACGGAATGGAGGCGACACGGCGGATCAGGGCCGGTGAAGCCGGAACCGATGCAGCGCGGATGCCTCTCGTCGCGCTGACTGCGTATGCGACGGCCGAAGACCACGCTCAGTATCGTGACGCCGGAGTCAACCGGGTCGCGACCAAACCGTTGAGCCAGGAGATGCTCCTGCGCCTCATCGAGGAGACCGGTGCACAGGAGAACCGACCATGAAGAAACCCGTTCTTCTCGTCGCCATGGGAGCCACGCTGTTGTTGGGGTGCGAAACGCTCGGCCGCCTGGATCTGCAGATCGAACGGCCGGAAGTGACCGTGGAGAGCATCGCTCCCACGCGCCTGTCCTTCTCCGACGCGGAGATCACGACCAGCCTTCGGGTGACGAACCCGAACGCCGCGGGCATTCGCCTCACCGGCTTCTCCTACGTCGTCGAGGTCGAGGGGGGCGAGTTTCTCTCAGGCGATCAGTCCGAAGGGCTCGACATCGCCGGGTTCGGACAGACCTCGGTTGAGTTCCCGGTAGTGATCGGTTTTCCGGGCCTCATCGACGGTGTGCGAGCGGTTCGGGGGAAACACGAGGTGGAGGTTGCCGTCTCCGTCGAGCTGCGCTTTGACCTGCCGGTGCTCGGCGCCGTCCGGATGCCCGTGCAGCAGGCGGTCACGATGCCCGTCGTTCGCCCGCCGCGGCTGCGCGCCACCGAGCTCGTCCTGGATTCCATCACGCTCAGCGGGGCTCGCCTCGAGCTCACCGTCCGGTTCGAGAACCCAAACGGCTTCGCGCTGAGGCTGGACTCGGTCGCCTATGCCTTCTCCGTCCGGGGGCAGACATGGGTCGCCGGGCAGACCGAAACACCACGAGTCGTGGCGCCCGGGGCAGCGCACGACATCGCGATCCCCATGACCATCAGCTTCACGGCTTTCGGCCGCACCGTTCGTGAGATTCTGCTCGACGAGGCGCCGATCGCCTACGCGCTGGTCGCGCGCGCCGACCTGCGTCCACAGCTCGACCTGCTTCCGCCGGTCGTCCTGCCGTTCGAGAGCGAGGGTCGGCTCGAGCTTCGGCGCCGCTGAGATCAGGGCCGCGGCAGCTCTGCGGCCGCGACCGCAACGATCGCTATCTTCAGCGCATCCCCGAACAGAAACGGCGTCACGCCAACGGTGAGCACGTTGTCCCAGCCGACGAACTGTGAGAGCCACGTCACCCCGAACCCATAGATGACCGCGGTCCCGGCGGTAAGCACCAGAGCGGCCGGGAGCACGCTCCTCAGACCGGGCCGGTCGAGGAGAGCGCCGATGAACCATGCGGCTGCGACGAACCCGATCAGATACCCGGCGGTCGGCCCCATGAGAACGAGCATGCCGCCGGTGCCGCCGGCGAAGAAAGGCAGGCCGGCCGCGCCGTACGAGAGATACAGAAGAACCGAGAGCGGGCCCCTTCGCGGACCGAGCGCCGCGGCCACTGCGAGCACTCCAAGCGTCTGTCCGGTCACCGGTACCGGTCCAATGGGGATCGCGATCTGTGCGAGAAGGCCGATCGCAAGACTCCCGAGGAGGACCAGCAGGCCGTGCGAGACAAGCCGTGAGTCGAGCCCGACCGACACGGTGCGGGCAGAGTATTCGTTTTTCATCACGGCATCCTACCGGCTCGCGGTCATCGTGTCGAGTCCGCTTTGGTCCTGCTGTGATCCTTCCGCTGTTGACCCGCCGATCGAGGCAAACTATGCTGAGGTTGTGCTAAGTCACTAGTACAATACCGGTGAGGTGGAGAGCGGCGGTGGAAAGAGGTCAACACGAGCTCACATTCGTGCTCGATCCTGCGGGCGGTGTGCCGTTCTACCGCCAGATCATCCTGCAGGTGGAAATGGCGATCGCCGATGGCCGGCTGAGACCGGGTACACAGCTGCCGACGGTGCGCGGGCTCGCGGTGCAGCTTCAGATCAACCCCAATACCGTCGCGCGTGCGTACAGCGAGCTCGAGATCCGCGGAATCGTCACCACCCAGCAGGGCACCGGCACGTTCATCAGCGACCAGGAGATCGAGCTGTCGGAGGCCGAGCGCGATCGCGTCCTGATGCGGCTCGTCCAGTCGTTTCTCGCAACGGCCTCCGGGTACGGATTCTCGATCGGCGAGATCATCGATTTTCTCACGCGTGTAGAGAAGGAGCAGTCCCATGGCGAAGCTTCGAGCTCTTAGTCGAGTGTTCGGACGGCCCGACGGGCCCGAGCACCGACCCGTCGTTGCCGGGCATCGCGGTCACTTTCGGTTCAACACGATCTCCGCTCTGGTGGTTGTCGCGGCTCTCGGCGTCGGGATCGGTCTGCAGGTCTCCCTGGGGGAAATGCCGGCCAAGGAGGACATCGCGCTCGTCGCCGCGGGCACGCTCGCGGTGGCCGGGATCCTCTTCGTGCTCCCGTACTGGGCGACGGTGGTCGTATCTGCGGCGCTTGCCTGGGCCACGCTCCCGATCCTCTTCGAGGCCGATCTGTCGGTCGTGGCGGCCGTCATCACGATCGGGCTGCTGATCGCTCCCGGGATCGAGGTGATCAGCCAGTGGGACAAGATCGTCGTCCTACGGCTCGGACGGTTTCACAGGGTCCGCGGCCCCGGACCGCTTCTCCTGCTGCCGCTCTTCGATTCGATCGCCGGGTACGTGGATACCCGCATTCGAGTCACCGACTTCTCCGCCGAGAAGAGCCTCACTCGCGATACCGTGCCGGTCCACGTCGATGCGCTTGCATTCTGGATGGTGTGGGACGCGAACCGGGCCGTGCTCGAGGTGCAGAGCTTCGAGCAGGCGATTGCACTGAGCGCGCAGACGGCGCTGCGGGCGAGCATCGGGGCGAACGACCTGTCGACGCTGCTCGGCGAACGGGAGCGACTGGGACGGGAAATTCAGCAGATCGTCGATGCCAAGACGAATCCCTGGGGTATCACCATCCTCTCGGTCGAGTTCAAAGAGATCCTGATCCCAAAGGAACTCGAGGATGCCCTGTCGCAGGAGGCTCAGGCGTCTCGCGAGCACGCAGCGCGGGTGATTCTCGGCCGAACCGAGGCCGACATCGCCTCGAGCTATGCGAAGGCGGCCGACACCTACCGCGACGATCCGACCGCGCTGCAACTGCGCGCGATGAGTATGATCTACGAGGGCATCCGGGAAAAGGGCGGGCTCGTCCTCGTACCGTCGGACGCGCTTCGATCCATGAACCTTGGAACGGTGCTGGCCGCAAAGGCTCAGCACGACCGGACGTGAGCCGCCCGGTTACACCTCTCGGACGTCGAGGACTTCAACCACGAGCGGCTCGAGCAGCTGTGTCAGCCGCTCCCGGTCTATGCCTTCGACCTTGATGATCATGACCGCGTTGGTGATGTCGTCGCCGCTGAACGTGCCAAGCGAGATGACGTTGCCGCCGGCGTCAGCGATGACCCGCGTCGTGTCGGCGAGCTCACCCGGCCGTTCCGGGACGCGGAGCGTCGCACGGACGCCCCTGGTTCGTGTGCCGAAGAGGTCGATCAGGAGTCGGAACAGGTCGCTTTCGGTCACGATGCCGACGAGCTTCTCGCCGTCGAGGACCGGGACACCGCCTATGTTGTTGTCCACCAGGATGCGCGCAGCGTCCTCGACGAGCGTGTCGGGCGTGACGGTGATCACGTCCTTCGTCATCACCCGTTCCACCTTCAGCTTTGCGAGGAGGTTGCTCATCTCATAGACGTTGAGAGTCGATGCCGGCGATGGGGAGGCGTAGAGCGGATCCTTCTCGCTGACGATTCCAACCAGCTTCTTCGCGTGGTTTACCACCGGCAGCCGGTGGATTCTCTCCCTGCGCATCAAGCTCTGCGCGTCGGTCACCGGGTCGTGCTCATGGATTGTGAAGGGATTGCGCGTCATCACGCTCCGTACGTTCATACTATACCCCCAGATAGGCTCGCCGGACGTCTTCGTTCGCCAGCAGACGCGCGGCCGTATCGGTCATCGTGATCGTCCCGGTCTCCATCACGTACCCACGATGCGCCACTTTGAGCGCGAGGTTCGCATTCTGCTCGACCAGGAAGATCGTCGTTCCCCTCTCCCGGTTGATCATCTCGATGATCTCGAAAATCTGCTGAACGATCAACGGAGCGAGGCCAAGGCTCGGCTCGTCGAGCAGGAGAAGCCGCGGGCGAGCCATCAGGGCACGGGAAATCGCGAGCATCTGTTGCTCGCCGCCGGAGAGCGTTCCGCCGGCCTGGTTGCGCCGGCTCTTCAGAATGGGAAAGAGCGAGAGCACATAGTCAAGGTCCTCCGCGACGCCCTTCGGGTCGGTGCGCAGCAGCGCGCCCATGTCCAGGTTCTCCTGGACCGTCAGCCCGGGGAAGATGTGGCGCCCCTCGGGGACCTGGATGATGCCGCGGCGCACGATATCGTCCGGTGCGTTGCCGGAAATCGGCTCACCTTCGAAGCGAACCGCCCCCGACCTGGGAGGCACGATGCCGGAGACGGACATCAGCGTGGTGCTCTTCCCGGCGCCGTTTGCGCCGATCAGCGTGATGATCTCCCCCTCGTCAACCCGCAGACTGATCGCCTTGAGGGCCTGGATGTTCCCGTAGTACGCACTGACGCTATCGAGCTCAAGCACTGACGTCTTCTCCCAGGTAGGCCTTGATCACGACCGGATCGCTCTTGATCTCGAGCGGCGCGCCGTGCGCGATGAGCTTGCCGTAGTCCATCACGTAGATCCTTTCGGAGAGACGCATGACGAGGCTCATGTCGTGTTCGATCAGAAACACCGTGAGCCCCTCCTCCGCGCGAAGTCGGAGGATGAGCTCGTCGAGCGATCGCGTCTCCTGTGGGTTCATGCCCGCCGCAGGTTCGTCGAGCAGGAGCAGAAACGGCTCGGTGGCGAGCGCACGCGCTATTTCGAGGCGGCGTTGCGCGCCGTACGGCAGGTTTTTCGCGAGATCGTTCACATACCGATCGATACCAATCTTTCTGAGAATGGCGTAGCTGTCGTGGATGACCCGCTCTTCCTCGGCTCGTGTCCGCGGATCGCGGAAGATCGCGCCGAGCACCCCTGACTTGAGCCGACAGTCCCGCCCGATCATCACGTTCTCGAGTACCGTCATGTTCGGAAAGAGGCGAATGTTCTGAAAAGTTCGAGCGAGCCCGCGCTCGGCGATGCGGTTCGGTTTCAGTCCCGTGATGTTCTGCACGGCCGAATGTGCGCTCGCCTGCGAATGCTCTCCCGGCGCTTGGATCGTGACCGTGCCCTCGGTCGGCACGTACATTCCCGTGACGCAGTTGAAGAACGTTGTCTTGCCGGCTCCGTTCGGTCCGATCAACGCAACGATCTCGCCCTCGTTGATGGTGATGTCGACACGGTCCACCGCCCGCAGACCGCCGAAATCCATGCTCACCCCGCGTGCGTCGAGGATCACGGCTCACCTCCCGCATCCGGCAGCGGTATCTCCTCCGGTTCGAGCCGGTAGAGCCGACGCCGCTTCGGGATCAACCCGGCAGGCTTGAACACCATCATGATGACCAGCAGCGCCCCGAACACGAGGAGTCGGTACTGACTCAGCGGGCGAAGGTATTCGGGAAGCAGAATCAGAAGCAAGGCGCCGAGGATGACCCCCGGGATAGACCCCATTCCCCCGAGCACTACCATGCTGAGGATGAGCACCGACTCCCATACCCGGAAGCTCTCCGGGTTGACAAACGTTGTCCGCGAGGCGAACAGCACCCCGGCGAGTCCCGCCCAGACGGCTCCCATCGCAAAGGCGGTGAGCTTCGCCCGAACCGTATCGACGCCCATCGCCCGGGCCGCGATGTCGTCCTCTCCCATCGCGACGAGTTGCCTCCCTATCCGCGAGTTCTCCAGCCGATATACGACGAAGATGGTGATGATGACGAGGGCGAGTGCGATGTAGTAGGTGAGGTTGATCGATTGCGAGAGCGTGAAGCTCGCGCCGAAGAGGGTTGGGCGGTTGATGCTCTTGACACCGCTCGGCCCGAGCGTGAGCGAGCTCCAGTTGGTGAGCACGATTCGCACGATCTCGGCGAATCCGAGCGTGACGATCGCCAGATAGTCGCCGCGCAGCCGCAGGACCGGGATCGCGAGCAGAATTCCGAAGAGCATGCTCACCGCCGCACCGATCGGCAGTGCGACCCAGAACCCTACGTCGAAGTAGTGGTTGAGCAGCGCGTACGTATAGGCGCCGACCGCGTAGAATGCCGCGTACCCGAGATGCAGCATCCCACCGAGTCCGATCACGATATTCAGTCCCAGGGCCAGCATGACGTAGATCAGCGCCGAGACCATGATGTTCGTCTGGTAGAGCGATGTGACGAGGGGGTAGGCGATCGCGACGCCGAGCGCTGCCGCAATGAGCGGTGCCGCAATGAGCGGTCGTCTGAAGGTCGCCCGACTCATTCCGAGCCGTTCGAGTCCCTTGTCGACCCACGTTCGCTGATCGACCGGTGGCGTGAGCGAGGCGCTCCCGCTATCGGTCGCCGGAAGATCCGCCGGAAGATCCGCCGGAAGATCCGCCGGAAGATCCGCCGTCTGCGGGCGCGGACCGGCCTGTGCCCGTTTTCGCCGCTGGAAGTAGTTCCAGACGAGCGACCCGACGAAGCTCCCGACCGAGATGAGGATGAGTCGTTCCCATCGCCACTCGATGGTATTCGTGATCGTGTTGACCCGGATCACCATGATCGGAAACGTCAGCACCACGAACCACGCCGCGAGGAGCGACGACCGTCTGATTTCGCTGAGGATATCCATGCGCGCTCCTACACCTTCTGGTTCGACGCCTTTCCGAGCAAGCCGGACGGCCGGAAAATCAGGATCACGACGAGGAACACAAAGGCGAAGACGTCTTCGTAGTCGCTCGAGATGTAGCCGGCCCCGTAACTCTCGGTGAGGCCGAGCACGAAGCTCCCGAGCACGGCGCCCGGGATGCTGCCGATCCCACCGAGCACGGCGGCGACGAAGGCTTTGATCCCTGCGAGAAAGCCGATGTAGAAGTTGATCTGGCCGATGTGCGAGCTGATCAACACCCCGCCGATCGCCGCCGTCGCCGAACCGATCACGAAGGTGATGCTGATCACCCGGTTCACGTTGACCCCGGAGAGCATCGCCATCACCCGATCCTGCGATGTTGCCCGCATCGACTTCCCGATGCGCGTAAACTTGATGAGAACCGTGAGGATGACCATGACCACGGCGGTCGTCACAAAGATGACGAACTGCGATGAGTTGAGCCCGGAGATCGCATTGAGAAACGGCATTCGCGGAATGAGCCTGGGGAAAGGCAGAAAGTCACTGGTCTGCGCAAGCCGCACGTAGTTCTGCAGAAAGAGCGACATGCCGATCGCGCTGATCAGCGCCGAGAGCCTTGGGGCATTGCGGATGGGCTTGTACGCGATCTTGTCGAGCGCAAAGCCGTACATAGACGACCAGACGATCGCGATCAACAGCGCGAGCGCGACGATCGCAAGCGCCGGGAGGTTCAGGATCGTGAACACGCTCGTCATGATGAGCGCGGTGAACGCCCCGATCATGTACACCTCGCCGTGGGCGAAGTTGATGAGCTGGATGATCCCGTAGACCATCGTATACCCGAGCGCGAGCAGCGCGTAGATGCTGCCGCGAGTGAGTCCACTGAAAAACAGGTTGACGAACAGTTCGACGTTCATAGGCTTGGGACGAGGGTCGGGGGGCGGCGTGCCGCGCCCCCGATCCGGATGTCCTTCTTACTCGCTGACCTGGACGAACTCCAGGTCCTGCACCTGGTAGACCGCGAACCCCACGCCGATCGCGTTTCCGGACTCGTCAAAGCTGATCGTTCCCACCGGGGTATCCACGTACTCACTCTGCAGCGCCTGCCGGATCGCTTCATAGTCGGTGGATCCGGCCACGCGGATCGCATTCAGGATCGCCAGAGCCGCTGAGACGCCTTCCTGGAAGAATGGCCCGGGCTCGGTTCCGTACTTGTCGATGTGCTTCTGCGTGTACTCCTGCGCGAGGGTGTTGCCCTCGGTGCTGCGCGCGCCGGTCGCGTACACGCCTTCGGCCGCCAAGCCCGCGACGTTGATGAAGGTCTCGTCCTTGATGCCGTCTCCGCTGATGAACAGCGTGTCCATCCCGCGGTTTCGCATCTGGTCGACGAGCTTCGACGCCTCCGGGTGGTACCCGCCCCAGACGACGATCTCGGCGCCCAGAGCGTCGATCCGGTTGATGATCGCCGAATAGTCGACCGCTCCAACCGTGACCCCGTCGTAGAGAACGACCTCGATTCCTGGGTTCTCTTCGAGAAACGCCATCGCGAAGTCGGCGAGTCCCTTGCCGTAGTCGCCGCGATCGTGAAGCACCGCGACCTTGCTCAGCCCGAGCTCGTTCACGATGAACTCGACCTGGAGCGCTCCCTGCGCGTCATCCGGAGCGATCGTCCGGTAGAAGTTCTCAAAGTCCGCGAGCGCCGGGCTCGTGGCCGACGGTGAGATCGCTACGAGCTTCTCGTCCACGTAGATGGGCAGCGCCGTGTTGGTCGCCCCTGAGCAGATATGACCGATCACGGCTACCACGCGGTCGCTCACGAGCTTCGCCGCAGTGTTCGCCGCAACCTCAGGCGCGCACTGGTCGTCCTCAACCACGAGCTCCACCTGCCGGCCGTTGATGCCGCCGTCGGCGTTGATCTCTTCTACGACAAGCTCCGCGGCGTTGACGGTCGGTAGGCCGTACGAGGCGAGGTCTCCGCTATGTGCGCCGGCCACGCCGATTCTGATCGTGTCCGAGGCTTCCCTGCCGCCCGATCCGAGGGCGACGGCGGCTACCACGAGCACCATCGCGACCACTAACATTCGCATCTTCATCTGAATCCTCCTGATTCTTTCGGTTGAGAGCCTTGACTATCCTGATGACGTGCATATTTGTCAAGATGCCCTGCATAGATATGCAGCCGTGCCTTCGTGCGCGGAGCGGCCATCGGCCTTGCACGAACGGCAAGCGCCCGTCCGCGGTAGGTCACCGTTCCCGTCGACGGATCCCGCCTACGTGATCACCACTCCCGCGATCAGCGCCGCGGCAACGAGCACCGGCGCCGGTATTCGGGTGAAGCCGAGGATGAGCGCCGTCGCCCCGGCGATCGCGAGCGTGACGGCGGTCAGCCCGGCGGCCTGCGCGAGCACGACCGCTGAGACCGCGATCAGACCACCGGCAACGGCGTTGACCCCGCGAAGCGCGATGCGAATGGCGCGGATCCTCCGGACTCCATCCCAGACCGGGTAGACAAAGAAGATAAGCAGCAAGCCCGGCAGGAATATGCCGATTCCCCCTGCGACGGCACCGAGGATCTGGTACGCGTGACCGGCTTCACGCGCGGCCAACCCGCCCGCGTAGGCGGCGAAGCTGAACATGGGGCCGGGAAGCCCCTGCACGAGCCCGTACCCGGCGAGGAACTCCTCGTTCGTGATGTAGTGCCGCACGTCTACGAGCTCACTCTGCATCACCGGGACCACGACCTGTCCCCCGCCAAAGACGAGGTACCCATACCGGTAGAAGCTCTCGAAGAGCTGGACGATTCGGTCGTCCGCGAGCGATGCCGCGACGATCGCCGCGACGGCGAGGCCCGCGAAGAGCCCAAGGTAGATCCAGGGCGGCCTCAACGGCACGGCGTGCCACATACCGGCTTCGCGGTTGACGAAAATCGCAACGAGCCCGCCTGCGACGAGCACAACGGGAAAGACCCAGGGATCGCGCACAAGGAAGGTTGCCGCGGCGGAGCTCAGAAAGAGCCCCCAGGTCATCGCGTCGCTCACGACCTTTCGACCGATCCGTACGGCGG